>CAYWTL010000006.1:0-43571 GCA_964460245.1 uncultured Syntrophaceae bacterium
TCTGGCGCCGGTCCGCTTCGGGGACACGATCACCGCCCGGGCGGAAGTGGTGGAATTGATCGCCGAGAAGAACCGCGTGCGCCTGAAGACGACCTGCACGAACCAGGACGGCGTCGTTGTCCTGGACGGTGAGGCCCTGGTCAGCCCGCCCAAGGCGAGAGGCTGAACCGGCGCGGTCCGCGGAAACCGCAAAGCCGGTCGCGGTTCGATGCGCCGCTTACGACTGGGGCGGCCGCTGGAAGATGTTGGCCATCGCTTTCATCAGCGACTCGAACTCGTCGCTCTGCTTCCGAATGACCTCCCGCAGCCCTTCCACTGTCTCTTCCGGCGTCTCTTCTTGGGACGCCGCCTTTTTGCCGCGGCGCTTTTGCAACGCCGCAATCGTCTCTTCCAGCTTCGCCGTCTTTTCTTTCAGGGCCCGGCATTCATTCAACAGGTCCTGATAATCCCCCCGGGGCACCACGTCGAAGAGGGCGAGAAAATCCCTCATCGATTTTTGAAAATTCTCCGCCGATTTCTCCCACGGATTCGCCTCCGCGGGCTTTCCCGGCGGAGGGCTTTCCAGCCCGTAAACCTTGCGGAAGAGGGACGAAAAAGCGTCCGCCCTTTCCAGTCCGAGGTCCCGCCACTTGTTCAGGTCGTCGATCTGCTTCTGCCCCTTGGCCAGGGCCGAGAAAAACTGGGACCAGAACTCATAAAAATTCGCATCCATGATCTTTCCCTGCTCCTTCGGGACGGTTCCCCGCGCCGGTTATTTTCCCTCGAGGTCGAGCTGGAAGCGCACGGGCCCCCGGTAGGAGCCGAACCGCTTGTGAAGGGCGCACTCCGTGTCCGGATGCGACCAGGACGTCGCGATGGCGCCGTGACCTTTGGGGAAGACGGTGACCTCGGCCTTGACATAATCCACGGGCGCGATCGCCGCGGCCTTGTCGACCAGATCGTCCTTGTCCGCGTAGCAGATCAGCCACGGGATGCCCTTTTCCTCGATCCCCTTGAAATTGAGCGTCTTGCCGAAAAGCTTCACCGGGATCGTGCCGTCGGGGGTCACCGGAATGGTGTAGGAATCGAAGCTGATCTTGGTAATGGCCTCGGGCAGATCGTTGCGGTCGTAGATCAGCCAGTGGTTCATGGCGGCGGCCGTCGAGTTGATCATGATCTCCCTGCCGTCCGGCCCTTCGAGGTTCATCAGGTCGCGGTGCAGGGTCACCATGGAGAACTCCTTCTCCATGCTCTTGAGCTTGTAGACCCAGCTCATGACCTTCCCGTCCACCACCCGGTTCCCGTTGGGCATGTCCTTCACGGCATAACCCAGGTCCCGAAAGCGGGGGGGGAGGTGCTGCATGTACTCCACGAGGGACAGGCTGCGCGTTCCGTCCATCGGCGCCACGCAGGTGATCAGCGCGTCGACCAGTCCGTCCAGCTCGCCGGACAGGATGTCCAGAACGGCCATGAAGCCGCCCTGACAGAAACCGTTGAGCGTGACGGGCTTTCCGTGCGCGGCCTTCACCTTCGCGCAGAAATATCGAGTGTCGCGGGCGTCGTCCTCGCCGGTCATGGTCTGCACCGCCGGGGTCGTATCGATATCCTTGATGATCCGAACGTAGGTGGGAATGCCCTGATTGGCAAAAGCATGGACGTAGCTCTTCTGCTCATCCGGCAGAAAGGCCAGAATGTTGGGGCCGAGAACATAGGGGTGAATGATGATGATCGGCTTCCCCGATTTCCGGACCTTCACCTTTTTGTCCCGCGGAAGGACCTGATACAGCAGGAACCGCTCCGTCTCGGCCGCCCGAATGTAGCCGCCGTCGTCGAAGTGGAATCCGAAAGCCGGCTTGATCGCCCGAATGGCCTCCGGGTATCCGTGCACCAGCAGTTCCATGAGCCGGGCCTGCCGGACCGAGTAATCGTTCAGCCTTTCCCCGTCACGGTCAAAGAAACTGTTCAGTCCGGCCGTGTAGGCCTTGTCCGCCTCGCGCCGGTGATAGCTGTCCATGCCCTTGAGGGAGCCCGCCAGGCCTTTCTCGGCGACCTGCAGGTTGAACTGAACCAGCTCCATATAGTCGAGCAGGCTCTCCAGCGGATTCGTTCCGGCCAACTTGTCCTTTTCGCGCTGCGTGAACGAGTTCGCGGCGGTCCAGTAGGGCTGCATGAAATCGTTCATGTAGGTCAGCACGCCCAGGGCATAGGTCTGATACGTCTTCGCCGTATTCAGCGCGGTTTCCAGCGCGCTTTCCTGCTTCGATTTCCCCAGTCTGGAGAAGGCGTCACAGGCGCTCCAGAGGGAAAAGCACATATCGTTCATGTAGATCGGGACGCTGAGCCAGTAGTTGTGGTTGTGCCTG
The DNA here is from genome assembly GCA_964460245.1 of uncultured Syntrophaceae bacterium. Lineage (GTDB taxonomy): Bacteria > Desulfobacterota > Syntrophia > Syntrophales > Fen-1087 > JAXDBM01. The sequence goes on from CAYWTL010000006.1 coordinate 2,343, forward strand.
GCCGCATCCAGAGACGCCTGGACGTAATTCTCGCCCGCCTCGGAAACGCCGTTTCGAGAGTCCGACAGAATCCGATAGTATTCGTTGTTCACGAAGGGAATTATCATGATCGAACCGTCCCATGCCCTTTCCCGGGATTAAGCGTTCTTGCCCTTGTCAAAGCCGGCAAAAAAGTCTTCGACCTTCTTGTAGTTGTCGTCCACCGCGGTCTTGAAATCTTCGCGGCCCCGCTTGTAGGCCTTGATCCAGTCGGAAACGGCTTTCTTGCCCTCCGCCGGCATCCAGGCGCTCTGCTCCATGAAGCTGCTCACCATCTTCTCCGTCTGCTCCTGAAGCACCGCCATCGCATTAAAGGTGTTGTCAAAAGCGGCCTTGTTGAACTGGATCATCTGTTTCGCAAACTGTTTCGGTTCCATCTCTCTTTCTCCTTTCATCAAACCCGCCGTGGTCCGGGCCCATGACCCGCACGGCGGTCCCTGGGGTGATCTTACTTTCCCGCCTTCGCCTTGGTGGCGGTCTTCTCTATGCTGCCGAAAAATTCTTCCACTTTCTTGTAGCTCTCGTTGACGCTCTCCTTGAAAGCCTCGCGGCCCTTCTTGTAGGTCTTCACCCATTCGTTGACCGCCTGCTTCCCCTCCGCGGGAAACCAGGGTGCCTGCTCCAGAAACATGTTCACCATCTTTTCTGTCTGCTCCTGCAGGATCTGCATGGCATTGAACGTGTTGTCAAATGTGGTTTTGTGAAATTCGATCATTTGCCTGGTGATGTTGCTCTGCTCCATTTTTATTTCCTCCCGTTGTTTGTTTTTTCTTTTCTTTACGTCACCTGCGACGTTAGCGCTAATATAGCATCGCAAAATTATTTGTCAAGGGAAAATTGTTGCGTTGCAATAATTTTCCCTTCGGGAGGCCCCGGCGCAGGACGCCGGGAATCTCCAGATATATTTATTAATATCAATTAGTTAAAAGAATTAATCCAATCATAACATAAATTTTTTTGCGGCGCCGGTTTTTTTATGTTGCATCATAAACCGTTTTCCGATATTGAGGCGGTGAAAGGAAGACGAATATGGCCGAGACACTGCACTATAAGAAATATGCCAACCGGCGCCTGTACGACACGGAAAAAAGCGCCTATGTGACCCTGGACGGCGTCATGCAGGTCATCCGGCAGGGCCGCAACGTGGAGGTGGCCGACGCAAAGACCGGCGAAGACGTGACGGCCTTCACGCTGACGCAGATCATCCTGGAGGAATCGCGCAAGAAAAACAGCCTGCTGCCCGTGCCCCTGCTGCATTTGATCATCCGGTACGGCGAAAACATCCTCAGTGAATTCTTCGACAATTACCTGGAGCAGACCCTGAAAAACTATCTTGCCTACAAGGCCGCGGCGGATGAGCAGTTCAAGAAGTGGCTCAGTCTGGGTGCGGACCTTTCCAACCTGACGCGGGCATCCATGTCAACCCTTCCCGGCTTTCAGTCTCTTTTCAACCTCGCCGGCGACAAGGTGAAAGACGTGGAAAGCGGGGAATGAGTGTCGCCGACCGGTCAGGAATGTCTTGACAAGAACCGGGCATTCCCTTAAACGATACCCATGATACCGGAGAACCGATGAGCGAAACCTTCTCGAAGAAAGTGGTCATTCACTACACGGCGGAGAACGTCGAACAGCCCATCATCTGCCAGCTGGTGAAACGGTACGACCTCGTCTTCAACATACTGAAGGCCCGGATCTTCCCCCGCCGCGAGGGGGTGATTGTGCTCGAGCTCAGCGGCCTGAAGGAAAATTTCGACAAGGGAATCCTTTTTCTGAAGGAAAAGGGCTTGAAGGTCGAGCCGCTGTCGAAAAGCGTCAACCAAAACACGGACAAGTGCGTCCACTGCGGCGCCTGCACGGCTTTCTGCCCGACGGACGCGCTGTCCTTCGACGTCCAGACGATGCGGGTGGTCTTCGACCCGGAAAAATGCAACGGCTGCGAGCTCTGCGTTTCGGCCTGCCCGGTCCGGGCCATGGAGGTCAATCTGCTGTAGCCGTCCCGGCCGCTACGGGCCCCTTTCCGGCTTCCGCTCCGTCTTCTTCCCCCCGCCGGCGAGGCCTTCAATCTCCTCGGTCAGCTTTTTCCCCTGTTCGACAACCGCCTTCCCGGTCTGGTAGGCATTCTTCCCCTTTTCCACCATCCTTTCCGTCTGCGCCTTTGCCTTTTCGAGAGTCCCCATGACGTTTTCCGGCATCGTCTCGGGGTCCTTCAGGTAGAAATATCCGCAGAGGGCGATGAGGGCCAGGAGGATCAGGAGGGCCATTTTGACGAGCTTCTTGAAAATGAAATAGAGGACCAGGAGGGCCAGGAAGATGACCAGGCCCGTCACGGCCGGATGTCCCGAAAGGTTCTGAACGATCTGATCCATGGCTTTTTTCCACTTATGCTGAGGTCATACTACCGGAAAAGCCTGGAAATATCAAACACTCCTTTCGGCTTGACAAGCGCGGCGGGACGGGCTTAAATGCCCCTTCATTGCCGGACGGAGGGTTCTCATCCATGAAAGTCGCCATGGCCACGCTCGGCTGCAAGGTCAACCAGTACGAGTCCGCCGGCATTCTGGAAGCATTGGAAGAGCGGGGCTTTTCTGTCGTACCCTTCGGCGAGGAGGCGGACTGCTACGTCGTCAACACCTGCACAGTGACCGGGCGGTCCGACTGCCAGTCCCGTCAACTGATCCGCCGGGCCGCCAGAGCCAACCCCGGCGCCTCCATCATCGTCACGGGCTGCTACGCCCGGATCGCCCCCGGCGAGATTCAAAAGATCCGCGGCGCAACCCACATCGTGGAACACAAGGCCTCCATACCGGACCTGATCGGGCGGATCGCGGGCGTCCCTGCGGATGAGGCGCGGCGCGAAACCACGGCGGAAAATGCGCCGCGCGAATTGCACCCCCGCAGATTCCCGGGGCACACGCGGGCATTTCTGAAAATCCAGGACGGGTGCGATGCCTTCTGCACCTACTGCATCGTCCCCTATGCGAGGGGCCACAGCCGAAGTGTTTCCGAAAAGGATGTCCTCGGCCGGCTCCGCGAGCTCGGCGGTGCCGGGTACCGGGAGATCGTCCTGACGGGCATCCACCTCGGCGCCTACGGCCGGGACCTGAGGCCCGCAGCCGGCCTGCTCGAAATCCTGAAGGACGTGGAGGAGGAGCGACCCGTCGAACGGCTGCGGCTGAGCTCCATCGAACCCGGGGAGGTGACCGACGAGATGATCTCCTTTTTCCGGACGTCCAAGGTGCTGTGCCGACATCTCCACATTCCGCTGCAGAGTGGAAGCGACGACGTCCTGAAGCGGATGGGCCGCCCCTACGACGCCTCTTTTTTCCGGAATCTCCTGGAGCGGATCTGGCGGGCCATCCCGGACATGGCAATCGGCCTGGACGTGATGGCGGGATTTCCCGGGGAAGACGAGGAGGCGTTCAACCGGACGGTGCGGCTGATCGAGGACCTTCCCGTTGCCTACCTTCATGTCTTCCCCTATTCGGACCGGCCGGGAACGGAGGCTTCCGCGATGCGGGGCAAGGTCGGGGAGAAGGAGAAGAAGCTCCGGGCGGCACAGTTGAGGGCTTTGGGAAAAAGAAAAAGATCGGACTTCGCCGGGCGGTTCGTCGGCAAAACGGTTTCCGTTCTCATCGAAGGCGGTGCAGGCCCGGGAGGAGAATTCACGAAGGGGTTCTCCGACCAATACATTCCGGTCTTCGTCCGGACCGGCGGCGGGGTTGCCGTCAACCGCATCGTGGCGGTCGTCGCGGAAATCTGCAGGGACGGCAAACTCTACGGCAGGATCACTCATGACGGATGAAAGAAAAGCCGCCCTCGACCGCCTGCAGGAGCGCTTCGGCTACCGCTTCCGGGACCCGGACCTACTGGAAACGGCTCTGACGCACCGGTCCTTCGTCAACGAGAATCCCGACCCGGTCCGGCCGGACAACGAAAGGCTCGAATTCCTAGGGGATGCCGTCCTGGAACTCTGCGTCAGCGACATGCTGATGCGGCAGTTCCCCGACCAGACGGAAGGCCGGCTCTCACAGCTGCGGGCCTCGATCGTCAATGAACAGCCGCTCGCGGAGCTGGCAAAAGGCTTCGCGATCGGAGACTGCATGCTGCTCGGCCGGGGGGAAGAAAGCTCCGGCGGACGGGGCAAGGCCTCGCTGCTGGCCAACGCCCTGGAGGCGGTCCTCGCAGCGATCTACCTGGACGGCGGTTTCGCGGTGGCCTCCGGATTCATCTGCGGTCTGTTCGCTCCGTTGATCCGGAACGAGGGCCAGCCGCCCGTTTACCGGGATTACAAGACCGTGCTCCAGCAGATTGCCCAGCACCGCTTTCGGGTGACCCCGCGCTACACGCTGATCCGCGAATACGGGCCGGACCATGACAAGACCTTTGTGGTCGAGCTCGCTCTCGCGGGCCGGATCGCGACGACCGGAACGGCAAAAAACAAGAAGGAGGCGGAACAGCGCGCTGCGGAAAAGGCGCTGCGGGAGATGGAGCGGATGCCGGAAGACGCTGAAGACGGTCGCCTGCGATGATTATTCCCTTCTTTATCATGAACCGGGGCTGCCCCCACCGTTGCATCTTCTGCAGCCCGGAGAGAACGGCGGGACCGCAACCGGAGCGAATTTCGGCGGCGCATTTCGAGGAGCGGGTCCGGTTGCACCTGCAGAGCGCACGCGGCAGGCCGGAAGATGTGCAGATCGCCTTCTACGGAGGCAACTTCACCGGTCTGTCCCGGGCGGGGCAGATTCGCCTGCTGGAACGGGCCGAAAAGTTCATTTCAAGCGGCGAGGTCCGTTCCGTCCGCATTTCCACGCGTCCGGACCACATCGACGGGAAGCGCCTGGCGATTCTAAAGGCGTACGGGGTCCGGACCATCGAAATCGGCGCGCAGTCCATGGTTGACGGGATCCTCGGCGCCGCCCATCGCGGCCACAGCGCCGCGGACGTGGAGCGGGCCGTCGGCCTGATTCAGCAGGAGGGCTTCGAGGCGGGTGTTCACCTGATGACGGGCCTTCCGGGAGAACGGTGCACGGATTTCGAATACAGTGTGGAGCGGGTCATCGGCCTGCGTCCCGATGCGGTCCGAATCCACCCGGCGCTGGTCCTCGCCGGCGCGCCGCTGGCCGAGCATTACCGGGAAGGGGACTACGAGCCGCTCGGTATGCCCGAGGCCGTGGAACGCTGCAAGTACGCCCTGCGGCGCTTTTCCGCGGCCGGCATCCCCGTCATTCGCGTCGGCTTGCAGTCCACTCCGGAGATCGAGAAGCCGGGAAGCATCCTGGCCGGTCCCTATCATCCGGCCTTTCGGTCCATCGTGGAATCGTCGATTTTCCTGGACATGGCCATATCGCTGCTCTCCACCCGCCCCGTGCGCGGCCGGCAGGTCGTCCTGACCTCCGCCCCGGGCGACGAGAGCCGCCTGCGGGGGCAGAGGAACGAAAATGTCACCACCCTGAAGAGGCGCTTCGATCTGGCGGGCCTCACGATTGCGGCCGACCCCGGCCAGTCAAAGGGGACCCTGCGCGTGGCCGTTTGCGGCTGATCCGTGATCCCGATCCCGCTTCCTCACGTGACACTCACTTGATTTCCCTGTGATTTTCCTTGACAGATGTAATTATTTTCCTTAGGATTTTCAACAGTAAGCAAGAGATTTCCGCGTGAGGGGGAGATCATGAAAGCCGCAAAACGCAAGATAATGGATATGACCGTGGACGAGCTTAAGGGCATTATCCATGAAGCGATCGCCGAAGACATGGAAGGCTGGCGGGAGACTTTCGAGATCATGGCGGATAAAAAGCTGATGGGTAACATTCGGCAGTCGGACCTGGATCGATCAACCGACAAGAAAGGCGCTTTTGTCGCGTGGGATGATCTAAAGAATGCATAAGATCGTTCTTCATCGGAACGCCGCCAGATTCTATCGGGAGGCTGATACCGCATTGAGGAAAAGAATATCGAACGCCATGGATGTTATTGCCCGGACTCCCCACCGGAACAGCCACATTAAGAAGTTGAAGGGGGAACTCAAGCACATGCACCGTTTCCGCATGGGCGATCTGCGCATCCTTTACGAGATCGACAGCGCACAGCGGATTGTGTGGATCAAGACCATCGAACGGCGTGGATCGGCATACAAATAAATGTTCAAATCCGGGTTTATCGGCATCGTCGGACGGCCCAACGTCGGAAAGTCGACGCTGCTGAACCGCATCGTCGGCGAAAAAATCGCCATCACGACCCGCAAGCCCCAGACCACGCGCAACCGGATCATGGGCATCCGCAACCTCGCAGCGGGGCAGATGATCTTCATGGACACGCCGGGGATCCACCGGGCCACGACGCCGCTGAACCGCAGAATGGTAAGCGAGGCGAAGGAGACTTTCCGGACGGTCGACGTGATCCTGCTGATGGTGGAGGCGCCCGCGGGCGTCCATCGGGAAGATCCTCCCATCATCGCCTCACTCCGGGAGACCCGGCTCCCCGCAATCCTGGCCATCAACAAGGCGGACCTGGTGAAGAAACCGGAGCTTCTGCCGCTGATAGACCGCTACCGGGAGCTTCATCCCTTTGCAGCCATCATCCCCCTCTCCGCCGTCACCGGCGAGGGAGTTGCACCGCTTCTAGACGAGATCCTAAAAATCCTTCCGGCGGGCCAGCCCTTCTTTCCCGAAGACGCCATGACGGACCGCTCGGAGCGCTTCATCGCCGCGGAGATCATCCGCGAAAAGATCATCCTGCTCACGCACAAGGAGATCCCCTACGTCACCGCTGTGGTCGTGGACGCCTTTCGGGAGGAGGCGGACCGGCCGCTGATCCGCATTCAGGCGACCATCCACGTGGAAAAGCCCTCCCAGAAGGGCATCCTCATCGGGAAGAAAGGGGCGATGCTGAAGGAGATCGGCAGCCGGGCGAGGCTCGACATGGAGAAATTCTTCGCCTCCCGAATCTTCCTGGAGCTCTTCGTCCGCGTCCAGAAGGACTGGACCCACGACGAGAAGATGCTGAAGGAATTCGGCTATTCCGATCACTGAAGGGACCCTGGCGCCGAATCCGCTCTTGAATCGGCATGCGACGGGACGCGGCGGGAGCGCGCTTTCCTCTCCTCCGGACCGCATCAAGATCCCGTCATTTCCCCTTTTCCAACTTCCGCAGGGACTCCTCCATTTTCTTCAACGCATCCCCATAGGCGGCCCAGTTGCCCTGCCGCATGAATTCCTGGGCCTTCCGGTAATGGCCGAGGGCCTCCGCCGCCATCTGGCGCTCCGTCTGTTCCCGAACCGCCGGAAGCGTTGCGGCCGCCGCGGCCGGGACCGTCGCGATCTCCTTCTCCCGCATCAGCTCGCCGCCGAAGATCCGTTGCAGCGACAGCTCCAGGGTCTCCTCCATGGCGATGGCGTTCCCGAAGGCGACGATCACCCGCTTCAGCTCCGGAAGCTGGCCCTTGGCCGCCGCCAGGTAGAGGGACTCCACATAGAGAATGGATTTCTCGATGGGAATCGCCAGCAGACTGCCCCGGATCACCTGGGAGCCGCTCTGGTTCCAGAGGGAGATCTGTTTGGAGATCTCCGTGTCCTGGTCGATCCGGGCCTCGATCTGCCGGGGGCCGTAGACGAGCTTCTGCTTGGGGAAGTTGTAGACGATCACCTTCCCGTAGTTCGGGGCGTCGCAGCGGGCGGCCATCCAGGCGGACATGTTGTCCTTGTTCCGCGGCGTGAAGGGGAGCAGCAGGATGAACTCCTCCTTCTTCTCGCCGGGAATCCGCATGATCGTGTAGTAGGGCTCCATCTCCTGTTCGCTGCCCTGGAAGGGCTTGCGGGGAATCTCCCAGAGGTCCTCCTTGTTGTAGAAGACCTGGGGGTCCTGCATATGGTAGGCGCGGTACATCCGGGCCTGGATGGAAAGCATCCCCGGCGGGTAGCGGACGTGGCGCTGCAGCTCCGGCGGCATGTCCGCAAGCTTCCGGAACACGCCCGGGAAGATTTTCTCGTAGGTCTTCAGGATGGGGTCCGCGGCGTCGCTGGCGTAGAAGGCGACGGTGCCGTCATAGGCGTCCACGATCACCTTGACCGAGTTTCGGATGTAGTTGCCCAGCCGCGGGACCGGCTCGGAGTAGGGGTAACGGTTCGTCACGGTGTAGCCGTCCATGAACCAGAGGAGCCGCCCTTCCGGGGAGATGACCAGGTAGGGGTCGCCGTCGAAGCGGATGAACGGGGCGATCCGAGAGACGCGCTCCCGAATGTTCCGGTAGTACATGACGCGGCTGTCGGAGGTGATGTCGTCGGATAGCAGGATGGTGAAGGCGCCGAAGCGGATCGCGTAGAGCACCTTCCGGAAGAAGGACAGCGGCACGCCGCCTTTCCCCTCGTAGCGAGAATAGACGTTCTTGTCGCCCACGGGGTAGTCGAACTCGGGGCGCTTCGTCTTGACGAAGACATACTCGTTGGACTGCTCGCCGAAGTAGATCTCCGGCCGAGTGATTCGAATGTTCGTCGAGGCCATCGGCGGAATGTCCTTGATGAAGAACTCCGGAAGCCCCTCGCGGGTGATGCGGTTCACCGGACCCATGACGGCGCCATAGCCGTGCGTGTAGGTGAGGTGCTCGTTGACCCAGGTGCGCGAGGGCAGCGAGGGATAGGAAAGCTCCCGGGGGGAAAGCATCACCTGCCGGTACTCCCCGCCCACGGTATAGCGGTCGTTGTCCACGTCGATGAACTTGTAGTAGGTGCGGATCTCCTGGAGCTGGGCAAAGGTCTGCAGCAACGGGGCGTGGTTCCAGAGCCGGATGTTCTTCACCGTCAGGTCGTTGCGCCGCAGGTCCTCCCGGGTCAGGGTCTCCTCCGCCGGAAAGACCCTGTCCTCGATGTCCTGAAGCCCGTAGGCCAGGCGCGTGTACCGAATGTTGTGCTCCAGGTAAGGCCGCTCCAGCACAATCTCGTTGGGGATGACCTTGAACTTCTGGACGAAGGCGGGGTACAGCTCCCGGCCGGCGATCAACATGGTCAGAAACGCCAGTACGATGGCGGCGGGGATTCGCCAGTTGGGCCGGAAGATGAAGTAGACGATGGACAGGCCGGCGAGCGGGCAGAGCGCGATGAGCAGCCGAATAACCCAGAGCTGCGTCGTGACGTCCGTGTAGCCGGGCCCGAAGACGACGCCCCGCTTCACGTAGAGGATCTCGTTCAGGTCCAGCCAGAATCCGAGAGTGGCCAGGAAGAACAGGGCCGCCCCGAGCGCCAGCAGGTGCGCGCGGGCTGCCGGCACCCACTGCAGGCTCTTCGGAGGGATGAAAAGCAGGGACCGGCGCAGGAGATAGATGAACCCCGTCGCGAGGGCGGTCAGGATCAGGACGGCCATCAGCCACCCGTAGATGTACCGAATGAAGGGAAGCTGAAAGACGTAAAAGCCGATGTCCCGCCCGAACAGCGGATCGGAGACGCCGAAGGGTGTGGCCCGAAGGAAGCGCAGCAGGTGCTCCCACTGGGGTGTCGCCTGCAGGGCCGAGAAAAAGCCGAATAGGACGGAAACGATCAGGACGAGCCATTTGAGCGAGACCGCGTCAATGCCCCAGGGCGGAAACGGGATGGCCCCTTCCCGGTGCGCGAGCCGAAGCCGCTCCGACAGGCGGCCGGCGAGAAAAAGGTTCGAATAAAAGATCAGGAAGAAGGCGATGCCGAACAGGAGGGCGACCTGGACCTGGGCCAGGAGCGTCACGGTAAAGATCCGCTCGTAGCCCACCTCCCGGAACCAGAACCAGTCGGTGACCAACCCCGCCGTCCTCCAGACGAGCAGGATGACGGCGAACAGAGCGATGAAGAGCACGATGCCGCGCCCCCCCTGGACCGGCCGGCGCGGCTGCCCCAGATTTCTCAAAACGGTCCGGATATCCATAGCACCCCCCGTTGGAAAACTATAGGGGTTCCCATGGGGAGTGTCAAGTGAAATGGGGTTTCCATATTTTTCGTTGCATCTCCCCCGCACGTGTCGTAATTTACTGCCAGCACGAGCGGCGGCCTGAAGCCGGACCTGAAAGCGGATAATGAAAGGGGGTCAGATTCATTGCAGAGTGGTTGCGTGAAAATGTCCGGGACGGCTTTGCCGGGGAGCATGGCCCCGTGAAGCCGGCCGTGGCCATCGTCGGCCGTCCGAACGTGGGAAAGTCGACGCTGTTCAACCGGCTGGCACGACGCCGCAAGGCCATCGTCATCGACCAGCCGGGCGCCACGCGGGACCGGAACTACGCCGATTGCCTCTGGAACGGTAAGGCCTGCCTGCTCATCGACACCGGCGGGTTCGAACCGGCGGCGACGGAGGGCATCCTTGTCCAGATGCGGGAGCAGACGCGCCTCGCCATCGAGGAGGCCGATATCATCGTCTTTCTTCTGGACGGCCCGCAGGGGCTGACCCCGGGTGACCGGGACATCGCCGCCCTCCTGCGAGGCATCGAGAAGCCCGTCTTTTACGCCGTCAACAAGATCGACGGCCTGAAGCACGAGACGCTGTCCTACGAATTCTACGGCCTCGGCGTTGAGAAGATCTATCCCGTCTCCGCGCAGCACGGGCTGGGCGTGGCGGAGCTCATGGACGATCTGGCGCGCCTGATGCCGGAGACGCTGCCGGAGGATGAGGCGGACGAGCGGATCCGGATCGCCGTCATCGGGAAGCCCAACGTGGGGAAATCCTCTCTGGTGAACCGGCTGCTCGGCTACGAGCGGACCATCGCCAATCCCGTCCCGGGAACGACGCGGGATGCCATCGACACGCCTTTCGCTTTCCGGGGGCGAGGCTATCTCCTCATCGATACGGCGGGTATCCGGCGGAAAAGCCGCGTCAGCCTGACCCTGGAGAAGTACAGTGTGATCCAGGCCGTCAAGGCCGTCAGCCGCTGCGACATCGCGCTCATCCTCATCGACGCAGAGGAGGGCGTCACCGAGCAGGACGCCAAGATCGCCGGCCTCGCCCTGGAAAGCGGGGCCGCCTGCATCCTCGTCGTGAACAAGTGGGACCGGATCGTGAAGGACAACAGCACCGTCGGAAAATACGTCGGGAAGATAAAGGACCAGATGAAGTTTCTCGATTTCGCCCCGATCCTGTTCGTATCCGCCCTCACCGGCCAGCGGGTCGCGAAGATCTTTGATACGATAGAGACCGTCTACGGCCAGTACACCCGCCGGGTCCAGACGCCGGAACTGAACCGGAAGATTCAGGAGTTCCTGGCGGCCAACCCGCCCCCGCAGTTCCGGAACCGTACCAATCCCTTCAACTACGTCTCCCAAGTGGCCGTCAAGCCGCCCACCTTCGTTTTCTTTGTCCGGGATCCCCGCTCCATTCACTTCTCCTACGAACGTTATCTGGCGAACCGGCTGCGGGAGTCTTTTGCCTTCGACCAGGTCCCCCTTCGGATCTTCTTTAAGCGGAAGGCCAGAGAGCGGCCGTAGTGCCCCATACCGGCGGATGCACCCGCGGCCACCCGTTCACATTGTTTTTTTTCATGTTTCGCCTTGACTCCGGTCTGCTTTTTCGGTAGCAGTAAAAAGATTTTCATCGAACCGCAAAAGGAGGACTCTATGAAAAAATTCGCGTTTGCACGGCCGTTCCGCACCCTGCTGCCGATTCTATTCGTCACATTTACGCTGACCAGTCCGGCGACGGCGGCGGACACGATCAAGCTTGGCATCGCGGGCGCGCACAGCGGCGATCTGGCCTCCTACGGCCTGCCGTCCGTCAAGGCTGCCGAACTGGTGGTCAAGAACGTCAATGCCCGGGGCGGCATCCTGGGGAAGAAAGTCGAACTCCTCATCGAGGACGACGCCTGCAAGCCGGAAATGGCGACGAACACCGCCACCAAGCTGGTCTCCAGAAAGGCGGACATCGTCATGGGACACATCTGCAGCGGCGCCACCAAGGCGGCCCTGGGCATCTACAAGGACGCCAAACTGATCGCCGTGTCGCCCTCCGCGACGAACCCGGAGCTGACCCAGAGCGGCCAGTACCCCGGCTTCTTCCGCACCATCGCCTCGGATGACGCCCAGGCCAGGCTGGAAGTGGATTTCGCCGTCAACCGACTGAAGCTCAAAAAGATCGCCGTCCTCCACGACAAGGGCGACTACGGGAAGGGACTGGCCGAATTCGCGAAGAAATTCATCGAGGCCGACAAGAAGGCGCAGGTCGTCCTGTTCGAAGGGGTCACGCCCGGCGCCGTGGACTACTCCGCCATCGTCCAGAAAATCAGGCAGTCCGGGGCGGAAGGGGTGATCTACGGAGGATACCATCCGGAAGCCTCCTCGATCGTGAGCCAGATGCGCAAGAAGGGGATGAAGACCCTCTTCATCTCCGACGACGGCGTGAAGGACGTCACCTTCATCAAGGTGGCGGGCCGGTATGCCGAGGGCGTCTACGCCACCGGTCCCAAGGACACCTCGAAGAACCCCCTTGCCGTCGCGGCCAACGAGGCGCACAAGAAAGCCTACGGGTCCGACCCCGGCGCCTTTTTCCTGAACGCCTATGCGGCGACCCAGGCCATCCTCAACGCGATCGAGAAGGCCAAATCGACGGAATCCGCCAAGGTCGCCAACGCCCTGCGGACCCATTCCGTGGACACGCCGCTGGGCAAGATCAAGTTCGACGGGCGCGGCGACGCCATCGGCGTCGGATTCGCCATGTACCAGGTGAAGAACGGAGTCTATCTGGAAGTGAAATAGCAGTCTCCACAGCCGGGGACGGGGCGGCGGCCCCGTCCCCTTTTTTCATCGGCGAACGGATTGTCGCATGGACTATTTTCTGGAGCTTTTCGTCGGCGGTCTGACCCGGGGCAGCATCTACGCGCTCATCGCCCTCGGCTACACGATGGTCTACGGCATCATCGAACTGATCAATTTCGCCCACGGGGAAATCTACATGATCGGCGCCTTCACCGCGCTGATCCTCTCGAGCGTCCTGGCCATGGCGGGCATGAGCGGGCCGGCCGTCCTCGTGCTGGCCTCGGTCGTCGCCGTCCTCTACTCGGCCTGCTACGGCTTCACGGTGGAGAAGATCGCCTACAAGCCGCTCCGCCAGGCGCCCCGACTCTCGCCGCTGATCAGCGCCATCGGCATGTCGATCTTCCTTCAGAATTACGTGATGCTGGCCCAGACCTCCGACTTCCTCCCCTTCCCCAGCCTCCTGCCGGACCTCGATTTCATTCGGGACCACATCCCCTTCATCGGGCCCACGGAACTGATCATCGTCCTGGTCACGGCCGCGATCATGGTGCTGCTCACGCTCCTCATCAAATTCACGAAAATGGGCAAGGCCATGCGCGCCACCGCCCAGGACCGGAACATGGCCATGCTGGTCGGGGTGAACGTAAACCGGGTGATCTCCCAGACCTTCATCATCGGCTCGGCCCTGGCGGCGGTGGGCGGCGTGCTCATCGCCTCCCACATCGGGCGGATCAACTTCTACATCGGCTTCATCGCGGGCATCAAGGCCTTCACGGCGGCGGTCCTCGGCGGCATCGGCAGCATTCCCGGGGCGGTTCTGGGCGCGCTCGTCCTGGGCTGGACGGAAAGCTTCGCCACGGGCTACGTGTCGAGCGACTACGAGGACGTGTTCGCCTTCGCGCTGCTGGTGGTCATCCTGATCTTCCGGCCGGCGGGGCTGCTCGGCCGGGCGACGACGCAGAAGGTGTGACGCCGATGAACTGGCTTGCCGAAATCCGAAAATCGCTCGGGATCGCCTGCTGGTTCGTGTTCCTCACCTTTCCCGTCATGGTGATCCGGGTGAACACCATCGAGAAGGTGATCGACTGGCGCTGGCTGAACCTGCTCTACGTCGGCGCCGGCAGCTTTTTCATTTCCTTCCTCTGGCGCTACCTCATGGCGAAAACGCAGGCAGGGGTAGAGCGTCCCGCCGGGGGAGAGACGGAGAGGGCGCTGCTGACCCGGCGCCTTCGAGAGGACCCGAAACTTTACCGCCCCGCCCTGCTCCTGATCGCCGCCGCGGCCCTCGCCTATCCCTTCCTGGTCTCCACCTACCAGGTGAACATCATGGTCACGGCGCTGATGTACGTCGTCCTGGGGCTGGGCCTCAACATCGTCGTGGGCCAGGCGGGCCTCCTGCACCTGGGCTACGCAGCCTTCTACGCGGCCGGCGCCTATACCTACGCCCTTCTCAACCACCACTTCGGCGTCGGCTTCTGGGCGGCCCTTCCGCTGGGGGGGGTCGTGGCCATGCTGCTCGGCATCCTCCTCGGGTTCCCGGTGCTGCGCCTACGCGGCGACTACCTGGCCATCGTCACGCTGGGCTTCGGCGAAATCGTCCGTCTGGTCCTGGAAAACTGGAACGCCTTCTCGTTCGGACCCAGCGGGATCTCCGGCATTCCCCGGCCCGGCTTCTTCGGGATCGAAATGAACCTCCACTGGGCGACGGTCTACCTCTACTTCCTCATGATCGCCCTGTGCCTCTTCACGGTCTTTGTCGTCGGAAGGCTTCAGGATTCGCGCATCGGCCGCGCCTGGATCGCGCTTCGGGAGGATGAAATCGCCTGCCAGGCCATGGGCATCGACAAGACCCGGGCCAAGATGACGGCCTTCGCGCTGGGCTCCACCTGGGCGGGGCTCGTCGGCGTCATCTTCGCGGCCAAGACGACCTTCGTGAACCCCGCCAGCTTCACCTTCCTGGAGTCGGCCATGATCCTGTCGATGGTGGCGCTGGGCGGCATGGGCTCCAACCTCGGCGTAGCGCTGGGGGCCTTCATCCTGGTCCTGCTCCCGGAGTATCTGCGTGTCTTCTCCGACTACCGGATGCTCCTGTTCGGCATCATCATGGTGATCATGATGGTCTTCCGCCCGCAGGGCCTGATCAGCGGCATCCGCCGGACCTACGAATATCGGGAAAGTGAAACGGTCGAACATGGAACCCCTGCTGGACGTTAAGAACCTGACGATGGATTTCGGCGGCCTGCGGGCGCTGGACAACATCAGCCTGGACCTGCGGGAAAGCGAGATCCTGGCCCTCATCGGCCCCAATGGCGCCGGCAAAACCACCTTCTTCAACTGCATCACGGGAATCTACGCGCCGACGGCCGGCGACATCTTCATCGGGCCCCCCGGGAGAAGCCGGGAGCGGATCAACGGCCTGGCGGTGCACCGGGTCACGGAGCATGGGATGGCCCGGACCTTCCAGAACATCCGGCTGTTCCCGAATATGACCGTGCTGGAAAACGTCATGGTGGCCCGCCACTGCCGGTCCCGGGCAGGCGTCCTCGGGGCCGTCTTTCGGGACCGGCACACTCGCCGCGAGGAGGAGGCCATCGTCGGCAGAAGTTACGAGATCCTCGAGACCGTCGGCCTGAGCGAAGCGGTGAACCTGCTGGCCCGGAATCTCCCCTACGGTGCCCAGCGCCGCCTGGAGATTGCGCGGGCCATGGCCACGGACCCCTTCATCCTGCTTCTGGACGAGCCCGCCGCGGGCATGAACCCCCGTGAGACGGATGAGCTGGAGACGCTGATCCTGCAGATCCGCGACGAAAGGAAGATTGCCGTTCTGTTGATCGAACACGACATGCGCATCGTCATGAGCATCTCCAGCCGCATCGTCGTTCTGGATTACGGACAGAAAATCGCCGAGGGCACAGCCGCCGAGATCCGGAAGAATCCGGTGGTCGTCAAGGCCTACCTCGGGGAGGGTAGCGATGCTTGATCTGCGGAACATCCGAACCTTCTACGGCAACATCGAGGTCCTGAAAAACATCAGTCTGACCGTGGCGGAGGGCGAGATCATTACTCTGATCGGCGCCAACGGCGCCGGCAAGACGACGACGCTTATGTCCGTCTGCGGCATCGTCCCGCCCCGTTCCGGCGAAATCCGTTTCCTGGACCGCCCGATTCGCGGTCTGAGCCCGGACGGGATCGTCGCTCTGGGCATCTCTCAGGTTCCGGAGGGGCGCCGCATCTTTCCGCAGCTCACCGTCCTGGAAAACCTGGACATGGGCGCGTTCCTTCGCAAGGACAAGCCGGAAATCCGAAAGGACATTGAACACATCTTTTCGCTTTTTCCCATCCTGGCCGAGCGGCGCCACCAGGGTGGCGGCACCCTCTCCGGCGGGGAACAGCAGATGCTGGCCATCTCCCGCGCCCTCATGGCAAGGCCCCGCCTGCTCCTGCTGGACGAGCCATCCCTGGGGCTCGCCCCGCTCATGGTGAAGCTGATTTTTGAAATCCTTCAAAAGATCAACCGGGAGGGAACCACCATCTTCCTGGTCGAGCAGAACGCCTACATGGCCCTTCGCGTGGCGCACCGTGGCTATGTCATGGAGAACGGCCGGATCACCCTGGAGGGCCCCGCCGCGGAACTCCTGGCCGATGACGAGGTCCGAAGGGCCTACCTGGGAATCTAGTCCGTGATTTGCCTCAACGACATTTCCCTCTCCTTTGCCGACCGCCCGATCTTCGACCACATCACCTGGACGATCCCGGAGCGGAGCCGGATCGGCCTGGTCGGGGACAACGGCGCCGGCAAGACCACCCTGTTCAGGGCGATCCTCGGCATGGTGGACCTCGACGGGGGGACCGTCGACATCCCGAACCGGAAGAACCGGACGATCGGCTACCTCCCGCAGGACCTGGTGGAGCTGGAGCCGCTGCCGCTGCTGGACTACCTTCGGAAAAAGAGCGGCCTGGCCGCCCTGGAGGCCTCACTGCGGGAACAGGAAGTCCGGATCTCCCGGTGCGACCCCGGCGACGACGCGTACGCCCGGCTCCTGAAGGACTACGAGGCGGCCGCCGCCCGGTTTCAGGCCTGCGAGGGCTACCGGTTCGACGCGAAGGCCGGGCAGATCCTGAGCGGCTTCGGATTCCGGGAGCGCGACTTCGCCAAAAGCTGCACGGAATTCTCCGGCGGCTGGAAGATGCGCATCCTCATTGCCCTCATCCTCCTGTCCGCCCCGGACATCATGCTGCTGGACGAGCCCACCAACCACCTGGACACGGAGAGCATGGAGTGGCTGGAGAGCTACCTGAGGAACTACCCGGGAACGCTGCTCGCGATCGCCCACGACCACGTCTTTCTCGACAAGATGGTCAGCCAGATCGCCGAGCTGTCCAACCGCCGCATCACCGTTTACAAGGGCAACTACTCGCACTACCTGGCGGAAAAGGAGCGGCGCCTGGAGGCCCTGAAGAAGCAGATGGCCCTGCAGCGGGCGGAGATCAAGAAGACGCAGGCGTTCATCGAGCGGTTCCGCTACAAGGCCACCAAGGCCAGGCAGGTCCAGAGCCGCGTCCGCATGCTGGAGCGGTTCGAGGTCGTGGAACGAGAGCAGGAGGATCGGCGGGTCCGCATCCGCTTCCCCGAGGCGCCAAAGAGCGGCCGGGAGGTGGCGGCCCTGCGCCGGGTGTCGAAGATCTACGGGGACCTGACCGTTTTCCGGGATCTGGACCTGACCGTACACCGGGGCGAGAAGATCGCCCTGGTCGGCGTCAACGGGGCGGGGAAATCGACCCTGGCGCGGATGCTCAGCGGCGCGGAAGAGCCCTCCGCCGGCGAAGTCCGCCACGGGCTGAACGTGAGCCTGGCGTTCTATTCCCAGGAGAGCACCGGCAACCTCGACTACCGTCGGACCGTCTGGGACGAGGTCCGGCTCGCAGGAACCCGCAGCAACGATCAGGAAAGGAGGAACCTGCTGGGGGCCTTTCTCTTTTCCGGAGATGACGTTTACAAGGAGATCGGGGTTCTCTCGGGTGGGGAGAAATCCCGCCTTGCTCTTCTGAAAATTCTTCTCCAGGACTCGAACCTGCTGATCCTGGACGAGCCGACCAATCACCTGGACCTGAAGACCCGGGACATCTTCCAGGATGCCCTGCTCGGCTACACCGGGACGGTGGTCATCGTGTCCCATGACCGCTTCTTTCTGGACCGCCTGGTCCACCGGGTCGTCGAGATCCGTGACGGCCGCTGCCGGGACTATCTGGGCAACTATTCCGATTTCATTCGGAAGCGGAGCGAGGCGGAGGCGTTCGCCGTGGGGGCGCCGGATTCCACTGAGACCCCGCCGGGCGCGCAGGCCGGAACGGACCGGACCCTCTCCGCAAATGCCGGAACGCAGTCCGGGAAAACCTTCCGGACGCGGGAGGAAAAGCGCCTGGAGGCGGAGGCGCGGAACCGGCTTTCCCGGATCACGCGCGGGCTGAAGGACGAGATCGCCGCCGCGGAGAACCGCATCGCAGGCCTGGAGGGGAAAAAAGCGGAAAACGAGCGCATCCTCTGCGAACCGGGCATCCATCGGGAGCCCGCAAAAATCAAGACGCTGAACCGGGAGCTTTCGGAAATCGCCGCGGAGCTGGAACAGTGCTACGCCGACTGGGACGAGCTGGTGAAAAGGCTCTCGGCGCAGCAGGCGGGAACCGCCGGCGGCGAAGAAAGCTGACCGGCCGGCGGCAGGGTTCGGTTGGATCAGGCGCCGTCGAGGCCGGAGCCCTCCCGGTTCCGATACCAGGAAACGGGGTCGACCAGGAGCTCTTCGGCGTCCTTCAGCGACACATAGTGTTCATGTTCGATATCAGCCAGGAGGTTGAAGAAGGCCTTTTCCTTCGGGTCCGTGCATTCGTCCCGAAGCCTGGCGTAAAAGACGGCGCCGTTCGCTTCGAAGTCGATGGCGGTGCGCAGTGCCTGGAGATCGTCGGCATCGCCCTTGGGCATCTTGGCCGCTTGCTTGACCATGTCTTTGAGGATCGCGGACACGGCCGTGTCCTTGACTTTCAGGGGCACGATTTCCGGCCACTTCTGCTCTTTGCCCCACTTGGCGCTGAGCTCCTTCAGCCTTTCGTAATGCTCCAGCTCTTCCGCGGCAATCTGCTGAAACATGGCCTTCCCGGCGGGATTGGCCGTCCGCTTCGCGTTCTGCAGGTAGAACTCGTGTTCCCGCATCTCGTTGGTGAGCGCCACCTGCAGGGCATCCAGACGGTTTTTCATATGTCGCCTCCTTGAATGTGTTGGCCGTTCATAGCACGGCGAAAAAAAACAGGTCAAGCAAATTAACGGTGGCCCGCCCGTCAGTCCTCGAGGTCCGCAACCGCATCGGCAATGTTCTGGCAGTGGTCGGAGATGCGCTCCAGGTGGATCAGCATCTCCACGTAGATGGGGCCGGCTTCCGCCTGACAGATGCGCTGGTGAAACCGGACCAGGTGGCGCTCCCGCGCCTCCTTGACCTTCACGTCGATCTCCTCCTCCCGCCGGCCGATGCGTTCGATCCTTTCCGGATCGCGCTCCTCGATCACCGCGGCGGCATCGCTCAGGTTTTCGCCGATGAGGTCTTCGATCACGTGCAGTTCATCGTAGGCGAAGCGGCTGAAGGCGATCTGCCGGCGCGATTTGACCCGGCACAGGTTCGCGATCGTGGCGACATGATCCCCGAGCCGTTCGATGTCGTCCACCATGGCCGCGTAGGCGAAGAGCCGCTTGGACTGCTCCGGAGAAAGCTCTCGGCAGGACAGCTTCCAGAGGTAGCGGACAACCTCCTTGCGCAGGTTGTCCACCACCGGCTCGACATACATGACGTTCCGGCGCTTCCCCTCGCGGAAATCCTCGACCAGGCCAACGCTTTCGACGTACATCTTCTCCGTCAGCGCGATCTCCCGCTTCAGCTCCTTCCGCACGCAGGCCAGGGCCAGATCCGGATCGTCCAGGGCTTTCTCGTTCAGGAATTCCGGCCAGAGGGGCAGGACGTCCTCCCGGCCGGGCAGCATCTTTTCGATGAGGCGCGAAACGGGTTTGAGCAACGGAAGGAAAAGGGCGACGATGAGAACGTTGAGAAAGAGGTGTCCCAGGGCGATCTGCTGGGCCGTTCCGCCGGAAACCTCCCGAAGCCCCGCGACAATCCAGGGCAGGCAGAGCAGGCAGAGCAGGGCGCCGCAGCACTTGAAGAACAGGTGCGCGACCGCGCTCCTGCGGCCGCTGAGGTCCGCCACCGCGCCCGCCATCAGGGCCGTCACGGTCGTGCCGACGTTGGCGCCGAAGACGATCGGCAGGGCCGCCTCGAGCGTGATGAGCTGGTTCTGCGCCAGGATCACCAGGATGGCGACCGGGATGGCGGAGGCATGGACCAGGGCGGTAAAGAGCGCGCCGGCGGCCAGGCCGAGCAGCGGCTGCCGGGCCTCCTCGAAAAAGCGGAGGACGAGCGGATAATCCTTCAGGGGGGCGGTCGCCAGGTTCGCAAGGCTGAGCCCGAAAAAAATCAGGCCGAAATAGAAGACGGCCTCGCCGACGTTCCGCCGTCGCGAGGCGTTCCCCGAAAGCCAGATCACGCCGCCGACGATGATAAAGAGGGGCGAAACATCGGTGAATTTCCAGACGACGAGCTGAACGGTGAGTGTCGTCCCGATATCCGCGCCCAGGATGATCCCCAGCGAATGGAAGAAGGTGATCAGGCCGGCGCTGACCATGCCGACGGTCAGGAACGTCGTCGCCGAGCTGCTCTGGAAGAGGACGGTGGCGGCAATCCCGGCCAGGAGGCCGTAAACCGGCCGGGTGACGGCGTACTTGATGTACTCCCGAATCCGGGCGGTGAAAAGCTGCTGCACGGCCGCGCTCAGCTTCATCATCCCGAACAGGAACAGGACGATGCCGGCGCCAAACAGCAGAATTTCCTGGATCATGGGCGTGCCCGGGGCAAAATGTTTTTACCGTTTCAAAAACGGATCCCTTATGAATACCGGCCGGGAAAGTTCGGCTTCCGCTTCTCCTTCTGGGCCATGATCCCCTCGCGGGCATCCAGGCTGGCGAAAATCGGCAGGCCGATGTCGAGCTCCTTCTGGAAGGCTTCCGCCCAGGAGAGATCCCGGCTCTCCCGGTAGCAGCGGATGATGCCCTGCACCGCCAGCGGGCCGTTGCCGGCGATCCTTTCCGCCAGTTCCATGGCCGCCTGCATCAGCTCCGCCTTCGGGACCACGCGGTTGAGAAAGCCCCACTCCAGCAGGGTCTTCGCGCTGAAGTTGTTCGCGGTCAGCAGGATTTCGAGCCCGCGGCAGGGGGTCAGCATGCGGGGCAGATAGATGTTCGAGCCGCCGGTGGGCATGATCCCCAGGCTGGCTTCCCGCATCTGAAAGACGGCGTCCTCCGAGGCCACGCGCAGGTCGGCGCCCATGACGGTTTCGAATCCGCCCGTCAGACAGTAGCCGTTGATTGCGGCAATGACCGGCTTTTTGACGATGCTGGGCTTGAGCATGGCCTCCGCGACATGCGGGCCGACCTTGGCCAGCCAGCGCTCCGCCTCGGTTTCCGGCTCCCGCATCTTCGTCAGGATCGGAATGGCGGTCCGCAGGTCCATTCCGGAGCAGAAGATGTCCGGAAGGCAGGAGTAGAGAATGGCGACGCGGATCGTGTCGTCGGCATTAATGTCCAGCCAGGCCCGGTGCAGGTCCATCAGGATCTGGGGATCCAGGGCGTTCTTTTCCTTGGGGCGGTCCAGCCCGACTTTTGCAATCTTGCCCGCTTTCTCGTAAAGCAGTCC
Source organism: uncultured Syntrophaceae bacterium (assembly GCA_964460245.1). Taxonomy (GTDB): domain Bacteria; phylum Desulfobacterota; class Syntrophia; order Syntrophales; family Fen-1087; genus JAXDBM01. Next base: position 23,863 of record CAYWTL010000006.1, read on the forward strand.
CATACGTTCTCCCTCTTTCCGTCAGAAATTTTTAAATTTCACGATATTTAACAGATTGGTCCGGCAACCTCAAGGCAAATGATCACCCAGGGCCTTCCGGTACTCGGACCACAGAAAATCCCGGTTGACGCCGTGGTCGATGAAATCCCAGGGGAGGATTTCCTCCCGGCTTCTGGATCGGTAGACATGAAATTCCGGCGAAAGGGGCGTCTCCTTCAGGACGCGGCTCCAGTTGCCCTGACGGGCATGGACGGCCAGCAGGATCTCTCCCGCCCGCCGGTCCCCGCGGGAGAGCAGGGCCTGGATCAGGTTCCATTTGGGAAGATCGTGGATTACGTGGATCAACAGCTCCCGCCGCATCACCTCCGCGATCCGGCGGATTTTCGCGCGGACGGAACGGATGTCTTCCAGGGGGTGCCACTGGAAGGGGGTAGACGCCTTGGGGATGAACTGGTTGATGCTGAGGGTCAGCCGCTGCAGCGGTTTTTTCCCCGTGCAGCACTGCAGGGCGTAGTCCCGGATCGCCCGCGACAGATGGATGACCGCCTCGACATCCGCATCCGTCTCCGTGGGGAGCCCGACCATGAAATAGAGCCGGATCTTCAGAATACCCTCGGCCGCCAGCGTTCCGGCGGCCGCCAGGACCTGCTCTTCCGAGATCCCCTTGCGGATGACGTCCCGCAGACGCTGCGTGCCCGCCTCCGGGGCCAGAGCCACGGTCTCGACGCCGGAGCGCTTCAGCAACGCGGCGATCCGGGCGTCCACCCGGTCGATGCGAAGAGAACCCACGGCCGCCCGACCTTTCTGCTCCAGAATGGCGGAACAGAGGGCGGCCAGTTCGGGATGATCGGAGACGGCCGTACCGAGCAGCCCGATCCTCTTTTTGTTTTCAATCCCCCGCGCAAAGGATCCGGACAGGGTCGCGGCGCTTCGGAACCGAACCGGTCGGCAGACAAATCCCGCCGCGCAGAAGCGACACCCCCGTTGGCATCCCCGGCTGATCTCCGTCAGGTGCATATTCGCCAGCTCCGCCTCGGGGGCGGAAATGCGCTGCTCCGTAAGAAAGGCGTCGATGTCGCCGACCCACCGTCTTCGAATCCGCTCCGGCAGCGACGGATCCGCCGGCACCCTGTTCGCGATGAGGTGGTCGGGGCGATACTCGACCCGGTACAGGGAGGGAACATAGGCCCCTTCGATGTCCCGCTGGATCCGGAACAGGGCATCCTCCTTTTTCACGCCGGAACGGGCAAGCGCTCCATAGGCATCGAGGAAATCCGGCATCGATTCCTCGCCCTCGCCCAGCAGGAACAAGTCGAAGAAATCGCTGAGCGGTTCCGGGTTCAGAGTGACGGAGATGCCGCCCGCGATCATCAGGGGGTCTCGCTCCCGGCGTTGTCGCGCAAGCAGAGGAATCCCGGCCATGTCGAGCATCTTCAGGATGTGGGGGTAGTCGTTCTCGAAGGAAACGGAAAAGGCGACGATGTCGAAATCGGCGAGTGGTCTCTGGGACTCGAGGCTGAAAAGCGGGTTCGAACCGGGGGCGAAAAGGGGCTCCTCGCCGGGATCGGGAAGGAAAGCCCGTTCGCAGAAAAAACCCTCGTGCCGGTTCAGCAGGGCATAGATCGTCTGGAAGCCCAGATTGGACATACCGGTCCGGTATGTGTTCGGATAGGCCAGGCATACCGACAGACGGTCGCCGCGGACCGGCCTCAGACATCCCTTTTCGAGCGCGATCCGGTCGCGGTATTTCTGTTTGAGCGTCCAGGACATCTTGCGGACCGATGGCGGACCGGGGGAGACGCCCGGTTCGCCACACCCCTAATCAGCCTGTTTTCTCAGGAAGGTCGGAATCTCCAGGTCCGGGTTGTCGTCGTCGATGGTCCCCAGTTTGACGGCATTGGTCAGGTCGATGGGCTTATCCCGCCGGGTGTAAGCCGGCCTGGACAGGTCTTCCCGCCGGCCGAATCCACTCAGATGGGTCACGTTGGGAATCCCCTGCTTCGCCTTGGCGGCATCCTCGAAGCCGGTGGCGATGACGGTGATGCGGATCTCGTCGGTCATGTCCTTGTCGATCACGGTCCCGAAGATGATGTTGGCGTCTTCATGGGCCTCTTTCTGGATCAGCGACGACGCCTCGTTGATTTCGTGCAGCGTCATGTCCGGCCCGCCGGTGATGTTCAGAAGGATGCCGTGTGCGCCCTGGATGGTGTTGTCCTCGAGCAGCGGCGAGGAGATGGCCTTTTGCGCGGCTTCGATCGCCCGGTTCTCGCCGCTCGCGGAACCTGTCCCCATCAGGGCCAGGCCCATTTCCGACATGATGTTCTTCACGTCCGCGAAATCCAGGTTGATCAGCCCCGGAACGATGATCAGGTCGGAAATGCCCTTGACCGCATGATAGAGGATGTCGTCCGCCTTCTTGAAAGCCTCCAGCAGGGACAGGTTTCGGCCGCCGAGGCTGAGCAGCCTCTGGTTGGGCACGACGATCAGGGTGTCCACGATCCGTCTCAGCTCCGCCACGCCCTCTTCCGCCTGCATGTTCCGCCGCTTGCCTTCGAACTGGAAAGGCTTTGTCACGACGGCAACGGTCAGCGTTCCCAGCTCCTTGGCCAGATCCGCCACAATGGGCGCTCCGCCGGTTCCCGTCCCGCCGCCCAGGCCGGCGGTGATGAAGATCATGTCCGCCCCCTCCAGGTGCTGCTTCAGCATATCCTTGGCTTCCATGGCGGCCCGCTTGCCCACCTCCGGATTGGCGCCGGCGCCGAGCCCCTTGGTCACCTCGGTGCCGAGCTGGATCTTGACCGGCGACGCGGACGACCCGAGCGCCTGCATGTCGGTGTTCGCCGTGATGAAATCGACGCCCTGAAGGTTGTAGGCGATCATGGTGTTCACGGCATTGCTGCCGCCGCCGCCGATGCCGATCACCTTGATCTTTGCCGCGCTTGCCGCCCCTGGATCCGATAATTCAAACATGGTCTCCCCCTTAAAAGAATTCTAACAACCATTTTTTAATTTTTCTGATGATGTTCATGAAAAAGCCGCCGCCCGGCAGGATGGGCGCACCCTTGGCCTGGCTTCCGCTTCCGTAAAGAACAAGCCCCACTCCGGTGGCATACATGGGACTGCTGACCACATCGTTCAGGCCGCCGATGCCCGTCGGGCATCCCCGGCGGACCGGCATGTTGAAAATCTGCTCCGCCAGTTCCGTGATCCCCTCCAGCAGGGCGGTGCCTCCCGTCAGGACGATCCCGGCGGCAAGGATGTCCTCGTAGCCGGACTTGACGATTTCCTTGTATGCCATGGTCAGGATTTCCTCGACGCGCGGCTCGACGATCCTCCCCAGGATCTGCCGCGAGACCTCGCGGGGCTCTCGTCCCCCGACGCTCGGCACCTCGATCGTCTGCTCCTTGTTGATCAGTGCCCCGTAGGCGCATCCGTACTTGATCTTGATCTTTTCCGCTTCGTTCATCGGCGTCCGCAGACCGGTCGCGATGTCGCTGGTCACATAGCTTCCGCCCACCGGCAGGACGGCGGTGTGCTTGACGCTGCCCTCGGTAAAGACGGCAATGTCCGTTGTGCCCCCGCCGATGTCGATCAGCGCGACTCCCAGGTCCTTCTCGTCACTGCTGAGAACCGCCTCGCTCGACGCGATCTGCTCCAGGACGATCTCGTTGATCTCCAGGCCGACCCGGTTGACCGACTTGACGATGTTCTGGACGGACGTCTCGGCGCCCGTGACGATGTGGACCTTGGCCTCCAGCCGCACGCCGGACATGCCGACGGGATCCCGAATGCCGTCCTGGTCGTCCACGATGAACGTCTGCGGAAAGGTGTGCAGGATCTGCCGGTCCGCCGGAATGGCGATGGCTTTTGAAGCCTCGATTGCCCGCTGCACGTCCTCCTCGTCGACTTCACGACCCTTGACGGCCACGATGCCCAGGCTGTTCTGCCCCTTGATGTGCCCGCCGGCGATCCCGACATAAACAGAACCGATCTCGCACCCGGACATGTGCTCTGCCTCCTCGACGGCCTTCTTGATGGTCTCCACCGTGCTGTCGATGTTGACGACCACGCCTTTCCGAAGCCCTTCCGAGGGATGCGATCCGATCCCGATGATGTCAATGCCGTGGTCCGATATCTCACCGACAATGATGCAGGTTTTCGTGGTGCCCAGATCCAATCCTACCAGGACATTCGCTTTTCTTGCCATTTACCGATCTGCCTTTCCCTTCTTCGCATCCCCGCCCCGCCGAGCAACCCGATCCGGGCGGCCAAGCACCCGGGGTGCGGTCATGTCCGGTAGCCCTTTGCCGGCCGTCCCGGCGCCGCCGGAATCAGGATGTCTTTCTTCTGAATCGTAATTTTTGTCGGATCGGCAAGATCGACCAGGAGGTATTTCAAGGGGATGTTCCTTTTCTCCAGATCGGCCATCACCGGAATCAGACGCTTGATCTTGTTTTCGTAATGATCGTAACCCAGCCGCAGGCAGAGGTTGTTTTCTGTGAATACGGAAAATCCGAAGACCTCGTCCACGTGAATCTCCGCGATGGACCGGATGTCGGGAAATTCCTTCGGCTTCGAGAGAAAGCGCAGCAGATCCAGTGCCTTTGACAGCAGATGGGGGTTCAACACACCCTCCTGGTAACAGCCGGTGAGGACGGGCAGGTCCGTCTCATCGCCGCTTTCCAGCTTCTTGAACGGCACCCCGTCCGGATCCATCAGATAAAAGCTGTTGTCCTTCTTCAGCAGCGCCACGGCCGTGCGCTCCTGGACCTGGATCACCAGCCGCTCCGGCAGTTCGCGACCCACTTGAACCTCCTTGATCCAGGGATTTTTCCGAATCCGCGCGGTGATGGCTTCGGTATTCACGGCCAGGATGTTCTGCAACGGTCCGATCGAAGCCAGGTGGAGGACATCCCTTTCCGTCAGTTCCTTGCAGCCCCGAACGTCGGTTTCACGGATCCCGAAGTAGGGGGCGCTGATAACGGAGCAGTATCCGTAAATGAACAGGCACGTGACCGAAAAAACAGCGACCAGCATCAGCATCACCTTCAGGATGTCGTTCGCGATCAGGCCGGAGCGCCGTCTCAACCGCTGCCGTCTCACCCCAAGCCGGGACTGGTTGACCTGTTTCATGCCCTACTCACCGATCACGCGAACTTCCGTCTCCAGGGAAATGCCTGTCTGCTCCCGGACTTTATTCTGAACCAGATCAATCAGGGCCAGAATGTCGGACGCGCGCGCATTTCCCGTATTGACAATAAAATTGCCGTGCTTTTCCGATACCATGGCCCCGCCGATTCGTGCCCCCTTCAGTCCCGCCTCCTCGATGATCCGGCCGGCGGGCCGGCCGGCGGGATTCTTAAAGACGGAGCCGGCATTGGGGTATTCGAGCGGATGCTTCCGCTCCCGTTTCGCCAGGATCTCGGCGATCCGCTCCCGAATCTTCACGGAGTCCCCCTGGCGAAGGGCGAAGGTTGCTTCCAACACGATCATTCCCTCCGGCAGGTTGAGCTTCCGGTATGTGAAGTCGAGCCCGTTTTTATCCCGCCGCGATATCTCGCCCTGTCCGTTCATCAGGGTTGCCTCCTCGATGACATCCCGGATCTCACTCCCATAGGCGCCGGCATTCATCATGACCGCACCTCCCACGCTTCCGGGGATACCGGCGCAGAACTCCATGCCGGCGAAGCCTTCCCGGGCGGCGACACGGACGATTTCGGCAACGGGAACCCCGGCCCCGAAGCGGGCCAGCACAGTGCCTTCCCGGTCCCGCTCCCAGACGGCGCCCCGCAGGCCGTGCATGGAAATGATGACACCCCGATAGCCCCCGTCCAGAACGATCAGGTTCGTCCAGTTTCCGACCGGGGTGTAGGGCACGCCGCGGCTTCGGCAATGCGCGACAACCCGCCGGAGCGCCTCGGCGCTGTTCGGGAAAACAAGCGCATCGGCCCTGCCCCCGACCCGGATGGAGGTATGGCGGTCCAGCGGCTCGTCGAAAAGGACCGCTCCTTCGACCGCCGCCGCCAATTCATCCCGAAAAGCCTGGAACGTCATTATCTCTTTTGACCGAAAAAATCTTCACTTTTTCGCACCCCGGTTATTCCCCCGCCCGCCTCAGGAACTCCTCCCCGATTTTCCACACATTGCCCGCACCCTGGGTGATGATCACGTCCGATGGCTTCGCCGTCGCCAGCAGGTGCTCGGTGATCCGGTCGAAGCCGGAAAGATAGACGGCATCCCGATGGCCGCACGACCGGATCGCTTCGCAGAGGCCGGCGGCGCTCACCCCCTCGATGGGTTTTTCACTGGCCGCATAGATATCCGTGACGATGAGGTGGTCGGCGTCGGAAAAGGCGCCGAGAAATTCCTCGTACAACTTCTGCGTCCGGGTGTAGCGGTGAGGCTGAAACACGACGATCATCCGGTCTTTCCAGACCTGCCGGGCCGCCCGCAGGGTCTCCCGGATTTCCGTCGGATGATGGCCGTAATCATCGACCACGGTCACCCCTCCCGCCTTTCCCTTGATCTCCAGGCGACGATGGACACCGACGAAGGCGGCAAGCCCCTCGCGAATCACATCAAAAGGCAGATCCAGCTCCCGTGCCACCGCAATGGCGGCCAGGGCATTGGCGACGTTGAACCGCCCGGGGACATTCAGGGTCACCTCCCCCAGCGGCTCGCCGCGGAAGGAAACGGTGAATCTCGACTGTGGACCGGCCAGCGAGATCTCTTCCGCCCGGTAATCCGCCGGCGCCGTCAGGCCATAGGTCGTCAATCTTCTCTTGATCCGGGGAAGGATTGCCCGGACATGCTCATCGTCCACGCAAAGGACGGTGCACCCGTAAAAGGGTACGATATTTGCAAATTTCAGAAAGGCCTCTTTGATCTCCTCGATGTCCCGGTAGTGATCCAGATGCTCCCGGTCCACGTTCGTGATGACGGCCAGGCACGGGTTCAGTTTCAGAAAGGAGCCGTCGCTTTCATCCGCCTCGGCGACGATGATCTCGCCGTCGCCGATCTTGGCGTTGCTGCCGATGCTGGCCAGCTTGCCGCCGATGACCATAGTGGGATCCAAGCCGCCGTGAGCCAGAACCGTGGACACCATGGACGTTGTCGTCGTTTTGCCGTGGCTTCCGGAAACGGCAACGGAAAATTTCATCTTGAGCAGTTCCGCCAGCATCTCCGCACGCGGAATGACCGGGATGCCGCGCCGGTGAGCCTCCAGAACCTCCGGATTGTCATCCCCGACCGCCGTGGAGGTCACCACGACATCGGCATTCACCAGGTGGGAAACCTCATGGCCGCTGAAGACCACGGCACCGAGCGAGGCCAGACGGTGCGTGATGTCCGTCAGGCTGACGTCGGATCCGCTGACGGCATACCCGAGGTTCAGCAGAACTTCCGCGATGCCGCTCATGCCGATGCCGCCGATCCCGACAAAATGGATCCGCCGGATCTTTCTCTGCATGCTGTCGATCTTTCGAAAATCGCTCATGGGCTGCCCCCCGTCCCGTTTTTTGCATTTACCAGTTCCAGGCAGGCGTTGACCATGCCGGCCGCTGCCCCGGCTTTTCCCAGCCCCGCGGACCGCTCCTCCATGTGGCGGAGACGCTCCGGGTGCTCGGAATAGGTCCGGACGGTCTCCGCCAGCAGCCGGCCGCTCAGCCGGCTTTCGGGGATCAGTTCCGCCGCGCCGGCCCGGACAAGGACTTCCGCATTCCGGGTCTGATGGTCCTCGACCGCATGGGGAAAGGGGATCAGGACAGCCGCTTTTCCCATGGCCGTGATTTCGGCGATGGACGTCGCACCGGCTCTGCAGACAACGAGGTCCGCCGACGCGTAGGCCGAAGCCATATCCATGATGAACGGCTGCACCTCCGCATTCATCCCGCGGCTGTGGTAGGCGGTCCGGATATCCTCCAGGTCCTTTTCACCCGTCTGATGGATGATCCTCAACCGGTCCCGTATGGATTCGAGATGATCCAGGGCCGCCACCACCGCCCGATTGATGGCATGGGCCCCCTGGCTGCCGCCGAAGACGAGCAGCGTAAAAAGGCCGGGCCGCCGGGAGGGGCTTCTCTCCCCCTCAAAAAAGCGGCTCCGGATCGGGTTGCCCGTCACGATCACCTTCTCCTTTCGGAACCATGTTCCGGTTTCCGGAAAGCTCAGGAACACCCGGTCGACAAACCGGCCGAGAATCCGGTTGGTGAGTCCCGGAAGGGCGTTCTGCTCCGCCAGGGCTGTTTTGATCCCCATCCAGTGCGCCGCCATGACAGCGGGTCCCGAGGCATACCCGCCGACACCGATCACCAGATCGGGCGCGAACCGCCGAATGATCCGGCAGGACTGCACCAGGCTCTTCGGAATCCGCAGCAGGGCCTTCACCATCCGGACCGCACCCTTCCCCTTGACTCCCGCCACATCAATCGTCTGCAGGTCAAATCCCATCTTGGCCAGGATTCTCGCCTCCAGGCCCTTCTTCGTTCCGACAAAGAGAATGCGGTGGTTTCCGTCTTTCCTCAGGAATTCCTCCGCCAGGGCAATTCCTGGAAAAAGATGTCCGCCCGTCCCCCCTCCCGCGATCATCACCCTCACGCTCGATCTCCCTCTTTCGCGAGTCTTCACGAATGCTCATGCGATGAAATGTTGAGCAGTATTCCCACCGCCACGAGACTCATGACCAGGGAACTCCCCCCGTAGCTGAGAAAGGGCAGCGTCAGGCCCTTCAGAGGGATCAGTCCCATGACGCCTGCAATGTTGATGAACACTTCCAGGGCGATGATCATGGTCAGCCCGGCGGCAAGCAGCATGCCGAAAAGGTCCGGGGCCCGAAAGGAGACGAGAAATCCCCGCGCCACCAGCAGTCCGAAGAGAATAATAACGGTTGCCACGCCCAGGAAGCCGCTCTCTTCGGCGAGGACGGAAAGGATGAAATCCGTGTGCGGCTCGGGCAGATAAAAGAGCTTCTGCATGCCGTCGCCGATCCCCACCCCGAAGGTTCCTCCGGAACCGAAGGACAGGAGCGATTGGATAATCTGAAACCCCTTGTTGCCGGGATCACTCCAGGGATTCAGGAAGATCTTCAGCCGGTCGAGCCGGTAGGCCTTGTGGAAGACCAGCCAGACGCCGAACGGGATCATGAGCGCCGTCAGACCCGCCAGGTGGGTGAACCGGGTGCCGGAGAGGTAGAGCATCATCATCATGAGCATGGCCATGAGCACGGACGTCCCGAAATCCGGCTCCAGGGCAACCAGGCCGATGACGAACAGCGTCACGAGCATCGGAATCAGGACCCCGCGGCTGAATTTCATGATGCAGTTGACTTTCCGGGTCAGGTAGTGGGCAAGGAACAGCACGAGGCAGACCTTCACCACTTCCGTGACCTGAAAGGAAAAAAAGAACAGGTTCAGCCACCGCCTTGCGCCGCCTGCCCGGATCCCCAGGTGGGGGATAAAAATCAGGAGGAGCAGGATGACGGAAACGACAATCCCCGGATAGGCCCATCGCTTCAGGCGATGATAATCGAACTTGATCAGGAAGACCATGAGGCCCAGCCCGAGTACGACGAAAAGAACCTGCTTTTTCAGAAAATGCTCGGCGTCCTTGAACCGCTCCATCGCCAGGATGGAGCTGGAACTGTAAATCATGGCCGTCCCCACGGCGACGAGGATCAGCGTAATCACCAGCAGGATGATGTCCGGCCGCTGTTCATCCGAGGTCTCCCGTTCGACTATGAAAGGTTCCCGACCCATTTCTTGAAAAAATCGCCCCTTGCCCTGTAATCTGAAAATTCGTCGAAGCTGGCGCAGCCGGGGGAAAGAAGGACCACGTCCCCGGCGGCGGCTCGCCTCCTTGCCAGCTCCATCGCATCCCGCAGCGTTGCCGCCTCTTCCGTCGCCACGATTCCTCCGATCCGCTCGCCGATTCTCGCCCGTGCCTCCCCGAACACGACCAGCAGCTTGACCCGCTCCCGGACGCTCGCCGCGAGGGAGTCGAAGTCGCCCTCCTTGTCCCGGCCTCCCATCAGCAGGATTACCGGCCCGGAAAAGGCCTCCAGCGCCCGCATCACGGCGCCCGCATTCGTTGCCTTTGAATCGTCGTAGTAGGCAACGCCTCCCCTTTCGCCGGCGAACTCGATGCGGTGGGCGATTCCGGTGAATGCCCGCGCGGCCTGCATGATGGCCTCCCGGGAACAGCCGAAAACCCGGGAGGCCATGATCGCGGCCATGACGTTTTCAACGTTGTGGGCGCCGGGGATGCGGACGATGTCCAGGGGGTAGACTTCTTCCGCATCCTCCGGTCCCCTGCGGTGGACCAGGTTTCCCCGGTCCAGGAACATGCCGCGCCGGACCCTTCCGGATGAACTGAAGCATTCGACTTCGGCGGCCAGACTCCCCGACAAATCCGCCGTCCGGGGATCTTCGGCATTGAGAATGGCCCGGTCCCGGCCTGTCTGGTTTTCAAAAATCCGCTCCTTGACCCGCCGGTATTCCGCGAAGCTTCCATGGTAGTCCACATGGTCGGGCGTCACGTTCAGCAGCACGGCGACATCCGGCCGGAAGCGGCTGGCCCATTGCAGCTGAAAGCTGCTGACTTCGACCACCGCGCATTCCGCCTCCTGCTTTCCGTCGACGAACCCGATCAGCGGGCTGCCGATATTGCCCCCGACGAACACCCTTTTCCCCGCCCTTTTCAGCGCTTCCCCGATCAGGGTGGTGGTCGTGGTCTTGCCGTTGGTCCCGGTGATCGCGATCATCGGCCGCTGCAGAAAGCGGCCCGCCAGCTCCAGTTCACTCATGACCGGTATGCCCCGCTTCACCGCCCCGGCCAGAATCCTGTTGAACGGCGAGACGCCCGGCGAGGGCACGACCAGATCGACGCCCCGTCCGGTTGCGTCATCGTCCGTCGAAAAGGTAAATCGGTGGCCGTCCGTCTCGATCGCGGCGAACGCCTCCCGCAGTTCCGAGGCGGGCTTCTCGTCGGTCGCGACGACCTCGGCGCCCCGGCGGGCCAGGAAACGAACGGTTTCGATCCCCGTCCTTCCCAGGCCGATGATCAGCACCCGTTTTCCCGAAAGTTCCATCGATCCGTCCTACCGCAATTTCAGCGTGCTGACCGCAACCAGGGCCAGCAGGATCGAGATGATCCAGAAACGAACGATAATCTTGGGTTCCGCCCATCCCTTCAGCTCGAAGTGATGGTGGATCGGCGCCATTCTGAAAATCCGCTTCCCGTGGGAGACCTTGAACCACCCCACCTGAAAGATCACGGAAAAGGTCTCCATGACAAAAATCCCGCCCACGATGGCCAGCAGGATTTCCTGTTTCGTCATCACCGCGAGCCCGCCCAGTGCGCCGCCGAGCGACAGCGAGCCGACATCTCCCATGAAGACCTGGGCGGGGTAGGTGTTGTACCAGAGGAATCCCATCCCCGCCCCCACCATGGCTCCGCAGAAAATGGACAGCTCGCCCGTACCCGCGACGTAGGGTATCTGCAGATAGCTCGAGATTCTGCTGTTGCCGGCAAAGTAGGCGAAAAACAGATAGGTCAGAAAGCAGGTGATCGCCGGGCCGATGGCCAGGCCGTCCAGTCCGTCTGTGAGGTTCACCGCATTGGCCGTGCCGACGATGATGAAGGTGGAAAGCAGCACGTAGCCCCACCCGAGGTCGGGCAGCACCGTTTTGAAGAACGGCAGGGTGATGTTGGAGGTGAAGCCCGGCTGGTAAAAGAGGGTCAGGCTGATAAAAAGGGCGATGGCCACTTCCGCCGCCAGCCGGACCTTTCCGGGCACGCCCCGGCTGCTCCGGCTGGTCAGCTTGCGGATGTCGTCCGCCATGCCGATGAGGCCGAAGCTGATCGTCACCATCAGGATCATCCAGATGAAATTGACCGTCAGGTTGGCCCAGAGGAAGGTGGAGATGACCGTCGCGAAAATGATCAGCACGCCGCCCATGGTCGGTGTTCCCTTTTTCGAGAGGTGCGAGTCCGGCCCGTCCTCCCGGATCGGCTGGCCGATCTGCAACGACTGCAATTTTCGGATCATCCAGGGCCCCAGGATAAAGCAGATCACCAGGGCCGTAATCGCCGCATAGATGGTCCGGAACGTGATGTAGCGAAAAACGTTGAAGCTCGAGAATGTCGTATGCAGCGGGTATAAGAGATGATAAATCAAAAGGCTATCCCCTCAAACCGAAATCTTCGATGACATCCCGGACTACATCTTCCATTTTCATTCTGCGGGATCCCTTGACCAGGACCCAGTCGCCTTTTTTCATGAAGGTCCGGAGCCCTTCCACGACCTCCCGGGACCTTTCATAGAATGAAACCCGATCCGCCGCCACGCCTCCGGCGATCGCTCCCCGCGCCGTCGCCCGGCAGTGGTCCCCCTTGAGAAATATTCGATCCACATCCGCACCGGCCATGAGACGGCCGATCCCGGCGTGCAGCTTCCCCGCCTGGTTTCCCAGTTCGAGCATGTCTCCCAGAACGACGACGCTGCGGCGCCTTCCCTTCAGGGCCTGCAGCGACTTCAGGGCCTCCCGCACGGATAGCGGATTGGCGTTGTAGGCGTCGTCGATCAGATAGGCCCCGTTCCGAAGGGCGTGAATTTCAAAGCGCCCGGAAAGGGGCTCGAAGGCCCCCAGCCCCCGGCAGATTGTGTCGAGATCCGCGCCGAAGGAAGCGGCTGCGGCCGCGGCTGCCAGCGCGTTGTACAGGTTGTGCTCGCCGGCCGCCCGCAGCTCAACCGTGCCGCGCGACCCGCCGATCTTCAGGGTGAAGGCCGTCCCCAGCATCCGCTTCTTCCGAATGTTCACGGCGGTGACATCGGCTTCGTGACGCAACCCGAAAGTCACCCGCCTCCCTCGCCAGCGACCGCTCAAAAACCGCAGCGATGCGTCATCGGCATTCATCACGGCCGTCCCTCGCCCGGACATCTTTTGAAATAGGTCGCTTTTTTCCTGCCGGATCCGGTCGAGGGATTTCAATTTTTCCAGGTGGGCCGGACCGATGTTGGTGATCACGCCGATGTCCGGTCCCGCGATCCGGGTCAGCCGGCCGATCTCGCCCGGCCGGTTTGTCCCCAGCTCGATCACCGCCACATCATGCCGCCGGTTCAGCCGCAGCAGGGTCAGGGGCAGGCCGACCCGATTGTTGAAATTTCCCTCCGACTTGAGCACCTTCCCGGTCTGCTCCAGAATCGCCGCCGTCATCTCCTTGGTCGTCGTCTTCCCGGTGCTTCCGGTGATCGCAATAACCGGAACACCGAGCTTCCTTCGCCAGAACCGGGCAAGATCCCCCAGCGCCCGCAGCGTGTCCCGGACCCGGATCACCGGGACATTCCGCGGCAGGAGATCCGCCTCCGCGCTCTCCTGAATGACCAGGCCGGCCGCCCCGGCCCCGACAGCTGCATCGGCGAAGTGATGCCCATCGAAATTTTCACCCTTCAGGCAGACGAAGAGGTTTCCCTTCGCAAGCCGGCGGGAATCCGTCGAAACGCCTCGAAAGACCGCATCCGCATGGCCGTTGCCCGCCAGGCGGCCCCTCGTGGCCAGCAGCGCCTCCGGAAGGGAGATGACGGTCGTCGCAGCGGCCTTCAACGGACATTCCTCCGCGACCGGCCGGCCAGAGCCGATCCGGCAACCAGCCGGTCATCGAAGGCAATGCGCCGGGTCCCCATGATCTGGTAATCCTCGTGCCCCTTGCCGGCAATCAGCACCATGTCCGAAGGGCCTGCGCAAGCGATGATCTTTTCGATGGCCGCGGCCCGGTCCGGAACGACGCTGTAGTGCCTGCCCGATGCGCTCCCCCCAAACTCGTCCGCGGGCACTTTTTGCATGACTTCTGAAGGGATGCCGAATTCGATCTGGCGAATGATCGCCATCGGTTCCTCCGTGCGCGGATTGTCCGAGGTCAGAAGAAGCAGATCGCTCAGCTCCGCGGCCGCAAGGCCCATCTTGGGCCTCTTTCCGCGATCGCGGTCCCCTCCGCATCCGAAGAGCGTCAGGAGGCGGCCCCCTTTCTTGAACCCGGACAGCTCCACCAGGACCCGCTTCAGGGCGTCCTCGGTGTGGGCGTAGTCGACAAACACCTGGGGATCGCCCGGCCCCCCGATTTTTTCGAGCCGCCCGGGGACCTGCCTCATTGCGGCGATCCCCCGGCGGATTGCCTCGTCCGGAACGTCCAGCGCCGTCGCCGCCGCCACGGCCGCCAGTACATTGTAAAGGTTGAACCGGCCGACGAGCGGCGAAGAGACCTGAAAACGGCCGGCTGCGGTTTCAACGGAGGCCTGAATGCCTCCCAGGGAGAGAACCACGTCGCGGGCCACCACGTCGCAGGGGCGGTCCACGCCGTAGCTCAGTGCGGGCAGGTCCACTTCCGCCAGCAGACGGCGCCCCCAGAGATCGTCCCCGTTGACGACCATCCGTCGCCCCGGATTTTTTTTCCCGGTCGGGAGAATATCATGGAAGAACCGCTTTTTAGCCGCGAAGTACCGGTCCATCGTCTTGTGGTAATCCAGGTGATCCTGCGTCAGATTGGTGAAGATCCCCAGATCGAATGCGCAGTCGTCCACCCGCCGCAGGTCCAGCGAATGCGACGAAACCTCCGCGACCACATGACTGACCCCGTCATCGGCCATCTCCCGAAGGATCCGGTGCATCTCCAGGGACTCCGGCGTCGTATGGGGCGATGCCAGGATTTTCCCGCCGAAGCGGTAATTGACCGTTCCCAGGACCCCGGCTGACCAACCGGCCGCGGTGAAAATCGACTCCAGCAGATAAGTCACCGTAGTCTTGCCGTTGGTGCCGATGACGCCGACCAGGCAGAGCCGGGACGAGGGATCCCCGTAAAAATTTCTCCCGAGAATGCCGAGAGCCCGGCGGCTTTCGGACACCTGGACGGCGGTGATGCCCGGGACGGGGATGTAGGGCCTTTCATGAATGATCACGCGGGCTCCCCTTTGAATCGCCTCGGGAATGTAATCGTGACCATCGGCCACCAGCCCGGCGATTGCGACGAAGAGGCTGTTCTTGCCGCATTGCCGCGAGTCATAGCAGACGCCGGAAACCGTGCCGGATAAATCGCCGGTGCACTTCAGGATCGAAACATTTTGGAGGAGCGTCGATAAATCCACCCGGTGACCTCAATTGCCGGTGCTGAAGGATACCCTGCAGTAGCGCCTCTCGCCCAGGGCGACCCCCGGAGCCGGGACCTGACTGACGGCCCAACCCGTCCCGCTGACGCCGATCTCGATGCCCTTTTCCTTCGCCTTTCTCATGGCATCCCGAATGGTCATTCCCCGGAAATCCGGCATGGATGCCTCTTCGGCAGCCGCCGCTTCCGCCTGCCCCACCCCGACGACCGCTGCCTCAGCCGGGCGAGGGACGAGATCGGCGCCGGCCGCAACGAGCCTGATCTTCACGTCCGGGCTGATTTTCTCCACTTCGGGCAGCGGGTTCTCCCGAATGTTCGTCTTGAAGCAGGTCAGGATCTGTTCCGCAATGTTTTTGAAGACGGGGGCCGAAGCGACGCCGCCCCATTTGTCCCGCTGGGGCTCGTCCAGCATAACCAGGATCGCGACTTGCGGATCCTCCGCCGGGAAAAATCCCATGAAGGATGTCCGGACCCTTTCGGAAGAATAGACCCGGCGGGCAGAATCGTATTTCTGGGAGGTCCCCGTCTTTCCGGCCACATTGACGCTCTCGATGCGCGCCTTCTTTCCGGTCCCGTCCGGGTCCCCCACCACGCTGGTCATGATCGCGGTCAGTCTTCGAGCGGTCCGTGGTGAAACGACCTGCCGGACGGGAGTGGGCGAATATTTTTTGATGACCTGACCCCGTCTGTCCACCAGTCCGCGCACGATGTAGGGCTTCATCAGGACGCCCTGGTTGGCGATGGCGGACAGGGCGGTGACGAGCTGGATTGCCGTAACCGAGATCCCCTGGCCGAAGGCGACCGTTGCCGCATCCACGCGCGTCCAGTTGCTGACCGGGCGGAGCAGGCCGCCAATTTCGCCGGGGAGATCGATCCCCGTCTTCGCGCCGAAGCCGAACTTCGTAATGTACTGGTAGAATTTTTCCTTGCCGAGGCGTTCGGAGATTTTGACCGATCCGATATTGCTGGAATATTTGATGATGTCGGAAAAGGCGAGATAGCCGTGCCGCTTGCGCTGGGCCTCGTGAATCACCCGGTCGGCAACCCGGTAGTGACCGTTTTCGCAGTAAAACTGTTCGGTTTCCTTGACGATTCCCTCTTCCAGGGCCGCCGCCGCGAGGAACGGTTTGAAGGTGGAACCAGGATCGAAGCAGTCCGTGATGACCTTGTTCTTGCCGACACCGGCGCCGGATTTGGAAAAAACGTTCGGGTCGAAGCCCATCTCATTGGCGAGTGCCAGAATCTCCCCGGTTTTCGGGTCCATGACGATGGCGATCCCGCCTTTGGCGCCCTTGGTCTGGACGGCCTCTTTCAGCTGAGACTCCACGAGGTGCTGAATGCGGTTGTCGATGGTCAGGATCAGGTTCGTGCTTTCCCGACGCGGTCCCTCCGCGGGTTCGACACGGGGATAAAGGCGCTTCCCCTTGGCATCCCGCGCCCAGGTCAGCTTTTCCGGCGCCCCCCGAAGGTCTTCATCATATCTCAGTTCGATTCCCTCCAGCCCCTTGGCATCCAGTCCGACAAAGCCGATCAGATGACCCGCCAACTCGCCGTTGGGATAGAAGCGCTTGGGCTCCTTGATGAGGAAGATGCCGTCCAGATCCGCTTTTTCGACCAGGGCGGCCTGATCCGGCGTAATTCTGCGCGCGATCCAGCAGAAGTTCCTGGATGCGGAAAA
Organism: uncultured Syntrophaceae bacterium; assembly: GCA_964460245.1. Taxonomy (GTDB): domain Bacteria; phylum Desulfobacterota; class Syntrophia; order Syntrophales; family Fen-1087; genus JAXDBM01. The sequence continues at coordinate 40,694 of CAYWTL010000006.1, forward strand.
CTTTTTCAGGATCGTTGCCCGGTCAATACGGAGAACGGAGGCGATCTTGCCGGCTGTTGCCTGAGGGTCCACAACCTTGGAGGGATCGGCACAGACCGAATCCGCCATGACGCTGACGGCGAGTTTTTCCCCGTTGCGATCGAAGATGACGCCCCTTTCCGACTCGCTCTGCAGGGTCATGGTGTGCTGGCGTTCGGCGCGGGTCTTCAGATCCTGCCCTTTGAGCACCTGGATCTGAAAGGCCCGCGTGATGAGGGCGATGAACAGGACCAGGAAAAAAAGGAGCAGGCTGGCAAGTCGAAATTTCAACCATTTTTTGGCCTCGATGGTCATTGCCCAACCTCCGAACCCTTGATGACAATCACCTGATCCCGCTCCGGATAGGACATGTGCAGGCTTTTTCTCGCGATGCTTTCGATGCGCTGCGGCGACTTCAGGGTCGCCAGTTCAAGCTTCAGCCGCCGCTGCTCCTCCATTAGATGTTCCTTGCGTGTCATCTCCTCGGCGAGCTGATACTCCAGTCTCGTCATCTGGATGTGCGACCACACGTAGGTGATCGCCACCGCCATCAGGACGAAGGCGACAAAGAGAAACACGGAGTACTTGAGCCGCGGCGCCGCTTTTTTCCCCTGATCGGCATCATTCGGTCTGTCCGTCGCCTCCGGCATCGTTCAAAGTTTCTCCGCGATCCTCAGCTTGGCACTTCGCGCCCTGGGGTTTCTTTGATTCTCGCCGGCACCGGGACGGAGCGGCTTCGGGGTGAGGACCCGAAGTCTGGCTTCGCGCAGGCACCGGCACACCGGCATGTCCGGAGGACATTGGCATCTGCCTTCGCCGGATTGGAAGGCTTCCTTGACGATCCGGTCCTCCAGGGAATGAAAAGAGATGACCGAAAGCCTTCCCCCGCTGCGGAGTCGATCGATCGCCGCTTCGATAGCCTGGCGAAGGTTCGGTAATTCCTGATTGACGGCCATGCGAATCGCCTGGAAAGTCCGGGTCGCCGGGTGGATCTTTCCGTGAAAGCCCGGCCGACGCGCCGCCCGAATGACGACGTCGGCGAGTTCGGTAGTTGTCCGGATCGCCCCCGATACTCTTCTGGCCAAGATCGCCCTCGCGATTCTTCCGGCCATGGGTTCCTCGCCGTACTCCCGGATCAGTTGTCTCAATTCTTTTTCCGGAGACAGGTTGACCAGATCATGGGCGCTGTAGCGGCTGCCCCGATCCATGCGCATATCGAGCGGAGCATCCAACGAGAAGCTGAACCCCCTGTCCGCCGTGTCCAGTTGATGGGACGAAACCCCCAAGTCCAGGAGCACCCCGTCAACTTGGCCAATTTTCAGGTTGGTCAGGATGTTACCGATATCCGCAAAATTGCCCTTGACCAGAATTTTTCTCCGGCCAAAGGGTTGCAGGCTCTTTTCGGACGCAACGATGGCGTCGTCATCCCGGTCGATGCCGATCAGCAGGCCGTCAGGGGCGGAACGCTCCAGAATCGCCCGCGCATGGCCGCCGCCCCCCAGGGTTCCGTCCACGTAGATGCCGCCGCTCCTGCACCGCAGAGATTGAACAACCTCCTCGAGCATGACCGGCTCGTGAAAGGAACCCATGCCATGGACCTTTCCTAAATGCCCAGATCGGCCATGTATTCACTGAACGTTTCAAGTTCGCCTTCCGCTTGTTTCATTTCGGCCTCGAAGCGTTCCTTGCTCCATATCTCGATGACCCGGATCATTCCGGCCAAAACGACGTCCTTCTCGAGGCCGGCAAACTCGCGGAGGTTCGGGGGAATGAGGACACGGCCCTGTCCGTCCAGCGCACAATCCACCGCACCGGACATGAAAAACCGCTGGAAAGCCCGGACTTCCTTCCTCAGGAGGGACTGGTGGCTGACTTTCTCTTCGATGATGCGCCATTCATCGTAGGGGAAAACCATCAGGTAGCCGTCCCAGTTCGTGATCACGAGGCGGCTGTCATACTTTTCGGCAAAGACCTCACGCAGCTTGGCCGGAAAGATGATTCTTCCCTTGTCATCGATCGTATGGTAGTATTGTCCACGAAAGACAGACACGAAATGTTCCTCCACAATAAACCACTTTGCTCCACTTGCGGCCACAATAATGAAGCACCGGGTTTTTGTCAAGGAAAAAATCTAATCGTTTTGCCTTTTAATCTGATGTTTTAAGACAGCTTCGTTGTGGGCGATCAGGTTCGTTGAAAATTGGTGGGTTCCGTCGTTGTTGGAAACAAAATAGAGGTAGTTCACGGAGGCGGGATAGAGGGCGGCACGGAGCGAATCGATGCCGGGGTTGGCGATGGGGCTGGGCGGCAATCCCTTGATCCTGTAAGTGTTGTAGGGTGAATCATTGTCCAGTTGCCTTCTCGTCACCCTGCTGCTGTAGTTCCGAAGGTCGTAAACGGCGGTGGGATCGCTCTGCAGGCGCATTCCTTTCTTCAACCGGTTGTGGAAGACGCCGGAAACCAGTGTCTTTTCATCGCGGTAGCCGGTTTCCTTTCCGATCAGCGAGGCCAGCGTGACGAATTCATGGGTGCTCAGGCCGAGCGCCTGCGCACGCGCCAGCATCTCCGGGGTCACCTGTTTCCAGAACTGGCTCACCATGCTCCGGACGATCTCCCGGGTTGTCATCGCCCGGTTCAGGGCATAGGTGTCGGGGTACAGATAGCCTTCCGCGCTTGAGGCCGGAATCTTCAGCGATGTCAGAAACTGCCGGTCCGTCACAACATCGATGAAAATTTTCTCATCAACAAGCCGGTCGGCGGCCAGCCGCTCGGCGATCTGTTTCAGTGTGAAGTCCTCAGGAATGGTCACCCAGTAAGTTTTGATCTCCCCACGGACCAGTTTCCGGACGATCTCGGCGGG
>CAYWTL010000006.1:43581-58433 GCA_964460245.1 uncultured Syntrophaceae bacterium
GTTCATTCCGCCATCCATCTCGTATTCGCCGGCCTTGATCGACCTCCGGGCGCCGTTGGCCATTGCCACGACATAAAACAGGAAACGGTTGTTCACCAGGCCCTGGCGATCCAGGATATCCACGATCTGCCAGAAGCCGGCGCCCTTGGGAATATCGATCGTGGCGGTACGGTCGCGGTCGCCGACCGGAGTCTTCGCGTAAAACAGCAGCAGCGTCAGGCAGACCACCGCTACAAACGCCAAGAGCGCCGCCGAGGGCCTGATCCGCTTCATCATGGATGGCAGGACTTTCATGATTGTCTTCCGCAATCCCCGTTCCGAGTCCCCGCCGGTCCGAGAGAATCCAGATATCCCTGAAGAATAATACCTGCGGCCAGCCGGTCGACAACCTTCTTTCGCTTTTCCCGGCGCACATGGGACGCGGCCAGGATCTCCTCGGCCGTCCGGGTGGACAGGGCCTCGTCCCATTTCACGACGGGAAGGCGAAACCGCGCCTCCAGCCGGCGGGCAAAACGATTGACTTTTTCACACTGGATGCCCTCCGTGCCGTCCAGCCGGATCGGGTAGCCCAGCACGATTTTTTCCACGCCATGAGCCGCGACAAGTCGCGCGATGGCCTCCATGTCGTCCCCCCGGTTTCTGCACTCGATCGTTGCCAGGGGCTGGGCGGTCAGGCCCAGCTCATCGGACAGTGCCACGCCGATCCTTCTGCTCCCATAATCCAGTCCCATGATCCTCATTGTCAGTCCTCGACGCCGAAGCGGGGCTTAATAAACCATGTTCCCGGCCAATTCAACACAATTTTTTTCGGGCGACATCCCATCGCGGCCTCGACATCCGGTTACGGGACGGTGTTTTTGCGGTTGAGAAAAGGCGGTGACTTTGTTAATTGGCAGACATGAAGCACATCATCCTGGGAACCGCCGGCCATGTCGACCACGGCAAGACGGCTCTCGTCAAGGCTCTGACCGGCGTGGACACGGACCGCCTCAAGGAGGAGAAGGAGCGGGGCATCACCATCGAACTCGGCTTTGCCTCACTCGATCTGCCGGGAGGCGGAACGGTCGGCGTGGTGGACGTCCCGGGCCACGAGCGGTTCATCAAGAACATGGTGTCCGGCGCGGCCGGCATCGACCTGGTGATGCTGGTCATCGCCGCAGATGAGGGCATCATGCCCCAGACCCGGGAACACCTCCACATCTGCTCCCTGCTGGGCATTCGAAAGGGTCTCGTGGCCCTCACCAAGGTGGACCTGGTGGACGATGAATGGCGGGAACTGGTCACCGACGACATCCGCAACTTCCTGAAAGGCACCTTCATGGAGGGCACCCCGATTCTCCCGGTTTCCGCCCTCACCGGGAGCGGCCTTCCCGAGCTGCTGCAGGCCCTGGCGCGATCTGCCTCGGAGATCGGCGCGAAGAGCGACGCCGGCCTTTTCCGGCTGCCCGTCGACCGCGTGTTCAGCATTCGGGGCTTCGGAACGGTGGTGACCGGGACGCTGGTTTCGGGAAGCATCGCGGCCGGCGAGGAAGTCGCCATCCTGCCCGGCCGTGCCGTCGCCAGAATCCGGGGGCTGCAGATCCACAACCAAAACGTCGGCGCGGCGGAGTCCGGCCAGCGCACGGCCGTCAACCTACAGGGTGTCGAGAAGTCGGCGATCGAGCGCGGGAACGTCCTGACCCGACCGGGCGCCCTCGAGCCGACGCGGCGCCTGGACGTTTTCTTCGAATATCTGCCGGGGAATGACCGAAAAATGAAAAACCGCTCCCTGGTCCGCTTCCACGCCGGCGCCAGCGAGGTGATGGCCCGGCTGAGCCTTCTGGACCGGGACGAAATCGAGCCGGGCGGAAAGGCCTACGCCCAGCTTTTTCTGGCCGCACGGTCCGTGGCGATGGCCGGCGACCGCTTCGTCGTGCGAAGCTATTCCCCGGTGACGACCGTCGGCGGCGGACAAGTCATCGACCCCCTGTCCCGTAAGCACAAGCGGCACTCCGACAGGGTGATTCAGGAGCTGGACCGGCTGCACCACGGCTCCGAGCCGGAGCGCCTGGCCGTCGTCATTCGGCGCGCTTCCTACGACGGCATCGACCCGAGGGGCCTGGTCATCCGCACAGGCCTGCCCGCGGCCCAAGTCCGCAAAGGCCTCGACCTGCTCTTCTCCCGAAGAGACGCCGTCCTCCTCGACCGGGAGGAAACGCGGGCGGTGGCCCCGGAGGTTTATGAGGAGCTGCAGCAGCGGATGATCGAAGAAATCCGCGCCCACCACGAGAAATTTCCGCTTCGGGAGGGACTTTCCCGGGAGGAGCTGCGCATGAAGCTTGGAACTTTCATCGGCCTGAAGCTCTTCCATGCCGCCATTCGGGACCTCGAAAAGACCGGGAAGATCGTCACGGACCGCGAAAACATCCGCCTGCCGGACCACCGGGTCAACCTTCAGGACGACCAGGAATCCCTGCGGCGGGAAATCGCCGAATGGTACCGGCAAGCCGGGCTCGCTCCTCCCTCGCTTCGCGAGGTGACGGAGAAGTTTGCGCAGCACAAATCCCAGATGGGCGGCATCCTGAACGTCATGCTCAAGAACGGCACGCTGACCAAGATCAACGAGGATCTGTGCTTTGACGCGCAGGCGCTGCAGCAACTGCGGGAGGACTACAAGAACCGGCTCTTGAAGGACGGCAAGGCGACGCCGGCCACCTTCAAGGAGCTGACCGGGCTGTCCCGGAAATACATCATTCCGCTGATGGAATATTTTGACACGACCAAACTGACCGTCCGCTCCGGCGACCACCGACTCCTGCGGGAGAGGGGAAGCTGAGATGAATGGCGCCGAACACGCGGACGGCCTCGTGCGCTTCCCGGTCCACGCATTTGACGGGCGGGTTTTCTCCGGCACGACCGCGGACATCGTCCGGGAAATGCCGCTGCGGATTTATCTCAACGGCCGCCTCATCGTCAACACGGCCTGCACGGGCCTGCATGTGGAGGAGCTGGCGGTGGGATTCCTCCGGTCCGAGGGGTTGATTCGAAGCCGGGATGAAATCCGGGACATTCAGACCGAACCGGACCGGACAGCGGTGCGCATCGACGCCGACACAACGGACGGGTCGTCCCTCGCGAACGGCAGTCCCGAAATGATCATCGCATCCAGCGGCGGCCGCGGCCTCGGAAAAGGTCCCACAACGGGCCCCCGACAACCTGCCGGGAAGGACATGCCGCCGCTCGCTCCGGACCGGATTCTGGACCTCATGGAAAAATTTCTCGACGTAACGAACCTGCACCGGATCACGCGGGGCACGCACTGCGCCGCCCTGGCGGACGAATCGAAGATCCTGCTGTCGCGGGAGGACATCGGCCGGCACAACGCCCTCGACATGCTGGCCGGCCACGCGCTGCTATACGGCATGGACTGCCGGGACAAGATCGTGCTGCGGACGGGCCGGGTCTCCTTCGAAATCGTGCAAAAGGTGCGGCAGATGGGCCCGCCCGTGGTCGTCTCGCTCGCCGTGCCCACATCCCTGGCGATTCAGGATGCCGCGGAAGCCGGCATCACCCTCGTCGGAGCGGTAAGGGGCAGAACCTTCAAGGTCTACACACATGAAAGGCGGATGGGTCTGTGATGAAAAAGGAGATTTACATCGGCAAGATGAAGGCGGGGGACAAGATCGGGACGTCCTTTCTGGTGGCGGAAAAAAACTTGGCTTACTCGCAGAAGGGTTCCCCTTATCTCAACCTTCGTCTGAAGGACAGGACGGGCGAGCTGGACGGCAAGGTCTGGGACAAGGCGATCGAGCTGGACGGATACTTCCGGAAGGGGGACATCGTCTACATCGTCGGGAGGCTCCTGAACTACAAAAACAATCTGCAACTGTCCGTGATGGAACTGAGGAAAATGGACGATGAAGACATCGACCCGGCGGATTTCTTTCCCACCGCCGCCCGGGACGGCGATATCATGTTCGCGGACCTCATGGCCTATGTCGAACAGGTTCAGACCGCCTGTCTGCGTGACCTCCTGCTGGCCTTTTTCCAGGACGAACAGATCGTTGCCCGATTCAAGAAGGCGCCTGCCGCCAAGGGATTCCACCACGTCTACCTCGGGGGGTTGCTGGAGCACACCCTGTCCGTGACCCGGCTCCTTGACCTCGCCGCCGCGCACTACCCGCGCGCCAACCGGGATCTGCTGATCGCCGGCGGCATCCTGCACGACATCGGCAAGATTCATGAATTTCACTATGACCGTCTGATTGAATACAGCGACGCGGGACGGCTGGTGGGCCATATCGTCATGGGCGTGGAAATGCTGAACGCCAAAATCGCACAAGTCACGGGATTCCCGGAAAACCTGGCCATGCAACTGCGCCACCTCATCCTCAGCCACCACGGGACGCTGGAATTCGGTTCACCCAAGCGCCCCAAAACCATCGAAGCCCTGATCGTCCACTACATCGACGACCTGGACGCCAAGGTGAATGCCTTCCAGACCTTCGTGGGCGGCACGGCGAACGGGGACTCGAATTGGACTCCCTACCATCGGCTTTTCGAACGGTACATCTTCAAGGGGAATAGCGCCTATGGCGAGAGCGGCGGAGAGGGCGCGTAGGCGCTTCAGGATGATTGACGCTGCTGCTTTTGGGGGCTGATTCTTCTGGCCACCGTCCGGCGCGCTTCCTCCGTCAGCAGGCAGCCGTCGAGGCAGTTGCCGACACAGTCGCCGTCGCAGGGTTCAATGTGAATGGTCACGCTCGACCGGGGGAAATGGCCCTCGATCTTCACGGACAGCTCCTCCGTGATCCGGTGCGAGTCCTCCACGCTCATTCCGGGATCGACCTTGAGGTGAAACTCCACGAAACGAAAGTTGCCGGCCTTCCGCGTCCGCAGTTGATGGAACCCGTGAACCACCGGACGGTGCGCCAGGATGAGGTTGCGGATCCAGATTACCTCCTGGGAGGGGAGTTGCACATCCATGAGGTCCTTTGCGGACCGCATGGTCAGGTCATAGGCAGCCTTCAGGATCAGAAGGGCCACGCCAATGGCCGCGGCCGGATCCAGCCAGGACAGGTCTACGCCGGGAAACATCCACCACCCCGCCCAGATGAGCGCCAGGCTGAGCATAACGCCAGCCGAGGTGTAGACATCGGTGCGCAGGTGCCAGGCATCCGCCTCCAGTGCGACGGAATCCGTCTCCCGGGCCACTTTGAAGAGCATGCCGGAGACCACGGTATTGAACAGAGCGGAAACGAGCATCACGCCGACACCCCAGCTCACGTATTCGATGGGCTCGGGATGCCGGATCTTCCGGATGGCCTCATACATAATCCACCCGGCGGCAAGGAAAATGAGCAGGGCCTCGACCGTACCGGAGATGTTTTCGATTTTGCCGTGGCCGAATGGGTGCCGCTTGTCCGCTGGGATGGAGGACGTCTTCACCGAAAACATGGCAATGAGAGCGGCGATCAGGTCCACGACGGAGTGGATGGCTTCGGAGATGATCGACACGGCGCCGATCAAAAACCCCACCGCGAGCTTCAGGATGACGAGGAGGCTGTTGGAGACCACCGACAGCAGGGCCACTTTCTCTTTCCGGCGTTGCGTGTTATCCATGATGCGGATTTAGCACATTCACGATCTATTCTCAAATCCTTCCGTGCTGCCGTTCCGATCAAAATCTTGTGAAGGGGGCGCTTTTATGGCATACGTTCGCGATCGACGGAATTGACTCCATGAAGATTATCGAGTGCGTCCCCAATATCAGCGAAGGCTGGAGCAGGGAGAAGGTCTTGGAGATTGCCGGGGCGCTGACCGCCCATCCCGGCGTGAAGCTCCTCGACATCTGCATGGACCGGGATCATCACCGGAGCGTCCTGACCTTCATCGGTCTCCCGGAGGCCGTGCAGGAGGCGGCGCTGGTGGTCTGCGGCAAAGCCCTGGAAATGATCGACATGCGGGAACACGCAGGCGCGCATCCGCGCATCGGCGCGGTAGACGTGGTACCCTTCGTCCCCCTCGGCAACGCGACCATGCCGGACGCGGTCCGGGTCGCGCACGGCTTCGGCCGTGCGTACGCCGAGAAGAACCGGACCCCCGTCTACTTTTACGGTGAGGCGGCCCTGGCGCCCTGGAAACGGGAACTGTCCGACATCCGGAGGGGCGGCTACGAGGCGCTGCGGGAGAAGATGAACGATCCGCGCTGGCTTCCCGACGCCGGACCAACCACGTTCCACGAGTGTTCCGGCGCAACGGCCGTCGGGGCGCGCATTCCCCTGATCGCCTTCAACATCAACCTCAAATCCGGCGATCTCGAATTGGCACAGTGTATTGCCAAATCCATCCGTCAGTCCGGTGGCGGACTTCCCTGCATCAAGGCCCTCGGCATTCCGCTGAAAACCCGGAAACTGGTCCAGGTTTCCATGAACCTCACCGATTACCGGGTCACTTCGGTCCGCACTGTATTCGATCGCGTTCGCGAAGAGGCCGACCGCAACGGAGCGGAGATTCTGGAATCCGAGCTCATCGGCCTCATCCCCCAAGCCGCGCTGGCCGGCACCACACCCGAATATTTGAAATTGAGAGATTTTTCTGATAAAAAAATCCTCGAATCTCACTTCTAGCGAATGGACTCCCCTGTGGCAAGCCCGTTGACAGCCGCCGGGAAGCATGCTACACGGCACGCTCTTTTCAGCAGACACAACTCGCGCCCCCGTAGCTCAGTAGGATAGAGCAACGGATTCCTAATCCGTGTGCCGCGCGTTCGAATCGCGCCGGGGGTACCAATATAATCAAGGAGTTAGCCAAGCTTGACGGTTAGCTCCTTTTTCTTCATGGTGCCATTACCTCCCCATCCTCTCCCTACTTTAATTTTTTTCCATGCTCATTTTTTTCGATCTGGATTACGTTCTCTTGTCAAAACCCATGTTCAGGAGTCAATGAAAGATCGTGAAGGGCTAAAAACGGTGATCGTTTCCACGGCAGGCTTCCGATCCGTCTCGGATTCTTTCAGCAACTTGTAGCAATGCGAGTCTCTTCTGTGCTATTTTCTTCCCGGCGAAAAGAGACTAACTTGTACAAGAGGAAGATGTTATGGACTTGAAGGACACCGAGGAAGTCAAAAAGGTAATCGAAAAATGGAAAGAGGACATGGGACCCGGCGGGGAGTCGGACATCGAAGAATTCATGATGCACATTAAAGAGAGCGAGGCGTACCTTGAAAGGACCGTGCTGCTGAATCTCAACTACTTTGAAGAGACCACCGATTGCATCGTTGAAGGAATAACAATCATCCGTAAACGAATCCGAACGGGGACCGGACCGCGTGATGCCATTGATAAGATTTCAATAAACGTCACGCTTCCGGAGCGGCCACAAGCAATACCACGCCAACCTCACAATGATTGACGGTGGCCCGTGCGCGGAAAAGGTTTGAAAAAAAGTCCCCTTGTATATGCCTCCATATACGAGAGGCCGGAGATCGCGGGGAAACCCCATCGGATGAGAGCCTCCCCGCGAAGATAGTGGGTCTATGATCATCAAGTCGAGGCTGATAGCCAGGGGGTATCGGATATGGCTCAGGCGTTCAAGCGCCCCAGAGACCATACGGATGCCCTGAATATCATCAGAAATGGAATCTATCGGGCAGAAGTAAGGTCCATAACCAAAGCGAAAGGGGATGGCTCTATCCCTGAAAATTCATGAAATTGATTCTTATCCGGCACGGTGAAACCATCTGGAACAAAGAACGCAGGGTCCAGGGCTTCAGTGACATCGATCTGAACGATGTCGGTCTGCATCAAGCCCAGCAGCTTGCCTTATCGCTTAAAGATCACAATATCCATTCGATCTACACCAGCCCCTTGATCAGAGCCAAGAGAACGGCCGAGATCGTCAATCAATACCACAGCGCCCCCATCTACCTGGAATCCAATCTGATGGAAATGAACCAGGGGGATTTTGAAGGCCTTTCTTTTCAGGACCTGATGACCCGTGAAAAAGACTTCCTGAGGAAATGGATCTCCGATCCTGCTTCTGTGAGGATGCCCAATGGGGAATCCTTTACAGAACTTCAACAGCGGGCATGGAAAGCGATCGAAGCCATCTGTGAAAAGCACGATGAGGCCCTGGTCGTTTCGCACAGCTTCACGATCGCTGCCATTCTCTGCAGGATAAAGAATATCGGTCTATCGGAATTCAGATCCGTTCATGTCGATACAGCCTCAAAGACGATCGTGAGATTTCTGAACGGATCGGCTTCCATCGAAGCGTTCAACGAGCGGAGTCATCTGACCCATGAGCATGGGTAGGATTGCTTAATCGGATATTGATCAAAGATTGCAAGAGAGGTTCCATGAACAAATCCGATCTGATCACCATGCTGTCTGCAAGGGAAAACCTCACCGAAGCGGACGCGTCAAGGATCGTCCACCATGTATTGGATGGCTTCGCCGCTGCCCTGAAAAACGGCGGCAGGATTGAAATCCGGGGATTCGGGGTATTCACCGTGCGGGAATATGATGGTTACAGGGGCAGAAACCCGAAGACCGGGGAGGTTGTTGAGGTGAAGCCCAAGAAGGGCGTGTTCTTCAAGGTGGGCAGGGGCTTGAAAAAAATTGTGGATGGTGGAAACCCTGCATCAACCAGACAGAACAGCGTGCTATAGAGAAGGAACACTTTTTTTAACGGTACCTGATCATAAAACGGTCGATGCAGGTCCAACGAAGTTCCCTTTCGGCATGAGCTGGGGGCGACCGGGCGACCATGAGACGCATCGTCATTATTATGCGGCGCATGCTCCAAGTCGCTCAGGAAATTACCGCACCGGGAACGATTGTGGAATCTGGTCTGCGCGGGCCGGATGATCTTACAACACTGCGGGATTGGTTCCCGAAAGAGCCGCCTCCCTCACCCACGTGGCATTCTCACATCAACCCCAATTTTCGCACGATGGAGACCCCGAGTTTTTCCAGCCGTCCCATGCACCAGTACGTCCCGGCGTTCTTGAGGGAGTCGTGTGTTGCAATCATCTCAACAAGATAATCCCCGATGTGAGAGAAGTCGTCCGGCTCACGACGCTTCGTAAAATACGGACCGGCAAAATGTGGTAGGTTGCAATTTCTCCGTATTGAGGTGCCCGTCCGGTAGCAATCATCTTTTCGATGATCATGTGAAACGTCTGATCCCGCTCACTTTGCTTCGACATGTCTTTACCTCCTGCTCATGTGAAACATGACGGCACGTGCTCAAAATTGAAGTGTCCCCCCTTTGAGATATGGGGTTTCAATCTTCCCTTCAGGGCACACCCTATAAGAATATCAACGCATGCTTCCGGGCCGTGTGTGACGAATATTCCTTATCAGGCTTTCCTTCCAGTTAGGACTCGTGAGACCATCTTCATAGTACCGAGGAAACCATATCGTTCGATCATTATTTTCTGATACATGGCATCCTGATCTCTAGGGGGCACATAGGTTTTTTCTTTCCTGTGTAACTGGTGTGCATCGTTTTTGCAGGCTACAAAGCATGTCCCACAACCAATACAACGATCAAGATTGACAATAGCAGTCTTGTCTCTCAAGGAAATGGCATCCATCGCACAATGGTCGATACATTTTTTACATCCTTTGCATTTCGAAGAATCGATCGTCGTGTAATAACTCGCACCGCAAAGCTCTGCTGGTTTCGGGTGCATTTTCAACATCTTGAGTGCGTGACAACAGTCAATACAACAGCAACATATGAATTGCGGTTCACGTGCGTTTTCAGGCTGAAGAATAAAACCCGCGTCATTCCGCACGATTCAATATATCGATGGCCTCTTCATTTGTAATTGGACGGCCAAAGCCTCTTCCAATCGCATAGCGTGCCGCGTTACAAAATGTGAGGCAAGTTTCACGAATGTCTGAATGACGACAGGCACCACCAATCACCTCAGTCGATTCCCGGCATACGCAATTCATCACAGAAATATCGTCTTTTAGTCCTCCCACATATTTTTTCATATCGTTATAGGGTTCTATCCGGATTTCTGGAGTAAGAGACTGACCAATAGGGATGGTACGCATCTGAGGCGTTTTTGCTCCGTATACTTCTTTGTAGAACCGCTCTTTTCCGTACTGCTCGAAATCATGCACATAATCTTTGGTCAGTCGACTCAGCTGGAATTCGAATATCCCGATCGCAAGCTGTAGCAGGCTGTATTGCTTTCCTTTTCCCTTGGACTCAAAGGCACGGCCACCGAGAATGGCACCTTTTTGAACCAGGTTGTCCAGCGTCTCCTCCAATTCTTTTGGGGTGATTTCAATGCCGCTTTTCCGAACCCGCTTGTGTATTCGGCTTATCGTTTCCGGCATGATATTGAGGTTCACTGCAATTTCCGCTTCTTCCGGAGAGAATAAATGCTTGAGCAGCTTCAGTTCCACCCCGGATGCGGTTTCCGAAAACGGAATCGGCATCTTGTCGATTTCTTCACGTAATTTAATATAGATATCATCATGATTCATCACATCTTTCTCCTTTCATGGCTTGGCGGAAAAACGGTTCACACCCAAAATACAAAACCCCGCTCTCTTTCGAGATACGGGGTTTCGATAACCGTCCATGGCAGCACCCTTGAAAAAGGGGCCGGATAGGTTGTTAAAGTTTTGACGATACCCGATGTGAATATGTTTGTTCTTTTGTGTTCCTGATTCTCTGAAAAGTCAAGAAACAAAATTCGTTGACAAACCCTTGAAAGGTTGGCCCTCCATCAAAACTGTACCCTGCTTTTTTGCGGGGAATAAATATTTTGCTTTTACACATACCTGCAAGAATACTTTGTCCTTTGGTATTCAAAACCGTCTCCGTGGCTTCCGCTGGGCCTCAAGTTGCTTTTCGTCAAAATCCTTCCATTGACTGTCTCAATATTGCTCCAAGGGCCGGCTCCTGATTCATAACCGGAATATCGACAATGCGAGTGAAGCGGTAGATCCGGAAATACCTAAGGCAGGATTGAAAGAGCCGGACCGCGGCTCAGGATTTACCGTTGGCCGGCAGGAGCGCCGCCGCCTCACGGTCAACCTTCCACCGCAGGCTTCCGGATTCCGGACGAACGATCTTTATCGGGAGGTCGTCAGGACGGCTCGATCCGGTGAAAACCGCCTTCAAGGCATCCGCCTTGACCCGTCCGGACACAAGAATCAGGACAGTGGCGGCCGCATTGATCACAACCGGAGTCAGGGTGATTCGCCATCCCCTCCTTGGATCCACGTAATGGGCGATGACCCAGCGGCTGCGCTCACGGAGGGGCGCTGTGCCTGGAAAAAGCGATGCTGTGTGCCCGTCCGCACCCATTCCCAGCAGCAGCAGATCGAAACGGGGCGGCTGCATCACGCCCTTTCCCGTCCGGAAGAAACGTCTGAGATCCGCTTCATAAAGATCCGCCGCAACGGCGGGTTCCAATTCGCCCTGTATGCGATGGACGCTGCCTGCCGGCAACGGCAGGCGATCCAGCAGAAGTTCCCTGGCAGCCCGGTAGTTGCTCTCCGGGTGAACGGGCGGCACGCAGCGCTCGTCCCCCCAGAAGAGATGGACGCTCCTCCAGTCCAGCCTGTTCGAATAATCGGCCGACGCGAGGAGGCTGTAGAGCTTCAGGGGAGTTTCCCCGCCGCAGAGGACAAGGGAAAAGCACCCCCGGGATCTCTTCGCGTCCTCGGCACAGCGAACAATTGTATCCGCCGCCGCTCGGGCAAGCAGCTCCGGCGTGTCGAATATTTCGACGTTCCTCACTTTTTCCCGTGCTCCCGACTGCAGCTGTGATGCCAGGAAACTCCCTCCCGCGCCAGAAAATCAGCTGCCGGCCGCGGCCCCCAGCTTGCCGGTTCATAAGGCACGGGATTCGCGGCGGGTCCACACTCCATGGAATGGATCAGGGGATCCACAACGGTCCACGCGCGTTCGATTTCGTCACGCCGGGAGAAAAGGGAGGCGTCGCCCTGAATTGCATCCAGCAGAAGGATCTCGTACGCGTCGGGGAGCCGGTGGCTGCCGAAATGGCTGCCGTATTGAAAAATCATGTCAACCGGCGCGGATTTCATCATGGAACGGGGAACTTTGGTCTCGAAGCCGAGATGCACGCCTTCGTCCGGCTGAATGCAGATCGAGATGTGATTGGGGGTGGGTTCGGCATCCTTTGAGAAGAGCAGATGCGGGACGGACTTGAACTGCAGGCTGATCTCGGAAGCCCGCTGAGAAAGCTTCTTGCCGGTCCGCAGATAAAAGGGCACGCCCTGCCATCGCCAGTTGTCTATGTACATCTTCAGGGCAACATAGGTCGATGTCGTCGAGTCCATCGCCACACCCGGCTCTTCACGATAGCCCCGGTACTGTCCGAAAATGCAGTCCTCAATGCGGATCGGGCGAACCGCCTGGAGGACTTTGACTTTCTCGTCACGAAGCGCCCGCGCATTGTATGCCACCGGCGGCTCCATGGCAACGAGCGTCAAAAGCTGCAGCATGTGATTCTGGAGCATATCCCGGGCCACGCCGGCATGATCGTAATATCCCCCCCGTTTCTCCACACCTTCGAATTCGGCGACGGTGATCTGCACGTGATCGACATAATTCCGGTTCCACAGCGGCTCAAATATGGCATTGGCGAAACGAAAGGTCAGAATGTTCTGCACAGTCTCCTTGCCCAGGTAGTGGTCGATCCGAAAGATCTGGTTCTCGACAAAAACCGAATACAAATGATCGTTCAAAAGTTGTGCGCTCCTGCGATCCTCCCCGAAGGGTTTTTCGACGATGATGCGGCTCCAGCCCCTTTCGGTGCGCTGCAGATTGGCGCGGCCGGTCTGCAGCGTGATGACGGGGAAAAGGGCTGGCGGTGTGGACAGGTAGAAGAGGCGGTTTCCGCCGGCCTGCGCGCGCGTTTCGGGATCCTCCATGTACCGCGCGATCTTGCGATAGGTCGCCGCATCATCATAGTCTCCCTGGATGTAGCGAATCCGCCGGGCGAAACTCGGCCAGCCGGTGGAGATGTTCTGCCCCTCCGGATTGTCGCGGTAATATTTCCGGACGCCGTCGTAGAGACGCTGCTGAAAAATGTCTTCCGGCATCTCTGAACGCGCCACGCCGATGATCTGCGTGTCCGGGTGAAGAATGGCCGTGCAGGAGAGGCTGTACAGCGCGGGGATCAGTTTTCTCCGGGTCAGATCCCCGGAAGCGCCGAAGATGACGATTGTAACCGGCTCCGTCCGGATGTTGACATCGTTCATCGTCATTCTCCCAACGCTTCCGGCGAGATCGAGCGCTTCATCTCGTGTCCGCCAAATCGGTTCCGCATCGCTGCCAGGAGCTTCGCCGCGAATCCTTCTTCCTGTCGGCTTACGAAACGCATCATGAGCGACAGGGTAATCACGGGCGCCGGCACATCCTGATTCACGGCCTCGAAAACCGTCCATCGGCCTTCACCGGAATCGGCAACCCAGCCCTGAATGGAGTCGATTTCACCCCGGTTCTTCAGCGCATCGGAGATGAGATCGAGCAGCCACGACCGGACAACGCTGCCGGACCTCCATACCTCCGCAACCCTGTGAAGGTCCAGATCGAATTCTTTTCTGGCCTTGAGTATTTCGAATCCCTCTGCATAGGCCTGCATGAGCCCGTACTCGATTCCATTATGGACCATCTTGACGAAATGACCGGCCCCGTGCGACCCCATGTATCCCCATCCGCGACTCGGCGACGGCGCCAGGGTTTCGAAAATGCCTGTAAGGCGTTCCGCAACTTCCCGCTTTCCGCCGACCATCAGACTGTATCCCTCGGTAAGCCCCCAGACACCGCCGCTGGTCCCCACATCCACGAAATGGATCCCGCTTGCCTCGATTCTCGAAACGCGGCGGATCGTATCCTGGAAGTTGGAATTTCCCCCGTCGATGAGAACATCATCCGGTGACAGGATGGGCAGAAGTGAATCGATCATCTCATCCGTGGTCTCGCCGGCGGGCACCATAATCCAGACTGCCCGGGGCGGCGTGAGCCGGGCCGCAAGTTCTTCAAGGGTGGACACGGCAGCCAATGCGGGCTCTTCCCTGCTGAGATCGAATGCCTTCTGCACGGTCCGGTTGTACACCGTGACGGAGTGACCCCCGCGAACAAGCCGCAGGGCGATATTGCGGCCCATCCGCCCCAGACCGACAATAGCAATTTGCATGACTCCCTCCTCCACCGTGATGATCCTTCAAGCGTCCTCTCAAAGCAGCGCTGTCCTTTCAATGATGCCGGAGGGCGCGTTGTCATCCGTTCCCAACATTATACCGCATTCAGAGACCGCATTCAGAGGCAGATTGTCTGCTTTTCGGATGATCTCACTGCACAGGAGCATGAACCGCAAACGTCGCTTCCAAGGAACGATACGCAGCAGCCGTCATTGCACAAGCCGTATACCCTACTTCGCCTCGCGGCAATTAAAAGCAATTGTTCCCTTCGGTGCTCCACCGAATAATGTTGTTCGATGCATCCACTTCAAGATACTTCTTGCACCAGTATGTTCCGGTATTGTCCCCCAAGACATGCGTGCCGTCCGGGATGGGACTTGAATACATCCATGGCCTTGCCGCACGCTGCCTTTGTTCCCAAACAAAGACCTTGTTCCCATTCGGGGCGGTGAAATCAGCGGATGGGTCACCCATTTCATTGACGGCAGCATCGATTTTCCTTCCAAGCAGCCGATTCAGGTCCGTTGTCGCACAGGCCGATACGAGTATGCAGGCTGCAAACAGCATGAAGAAACGTTTCATCGGATTATCTCCTTTTGTGTTCCTTCTCTATGGCACGCTGTTCTGTCTGGTTGATGCAGGGTTTCCACCATCCACAATTTTTTTCAA
>CAYWTL010000007.1:0-22457 GCA_964460245.1 uncultured Syntrophaceae bacterium
ACTTGATTTATAATTGAAGAATAATCCATTTAGATTTCACCTTTCCGACATAACGGACTGATCACCGGCGGCGTAAGCCGTCCGGTGGATTTGTTGGTTGGGCATTTCACTCTAAATCCTTAGCCATTGGCTTAAATGTGATGCCGTTCTTTTTCTGGAAAGGTCCGGTGGATTTGAAACCCATTTTGGAATAAATGGGCTCCGCAAATGGTGAAGAGTTAACCATTATTCTTTTTAATTCCGGCTTCCTTTTGCGACATTCTTCAACTGCTCTATTGATGAGTTCTTTTGCAATTCCCTTACCTCGAAGACTTACAAAGAGCATGGCTATATGATCATAGTTTCGCATTTCAATAATGCCGACAAGGTCTGATCCTTGTTCAGCTACTATGACTACCTGCTCCGTGCTAGCACGCTCAGCTAAAGCAAGGGGATTAGCAAACTTGAAAAACTCATTAGCACCTTCTGCTTCATAGTCAGGCGCTACGAATTCATTAAATACCTTTTCGACTAGAGAACAGACTTTTGCCTCTTCCCCCTTTTGCATGGATCTATAATCAATATCCACATTCATCTCTTTTGTCCGCTCGTGAAGCCCAACATTGTAATAGACGGAAAACGTTCCATCATACTGCTGCATATAGACGGAATAATTTTCCACTTATTGCGTTAGCGAATAATAAAACATGGAATAACCGCGCAGTTTCTTTCCACTTATTACAAAAGAGCTTGCCGAATTCCACTTATTGCGATATTAAGGCACAAGACATGGAAAGCCAACCGAAATTCCGTCCAAATCCGAATCTCAAATTAATGGACCAGGTTCGAGAGGTCCTTCGCTATCACCACTACGCTTATCGCACGGAACAGACCTATTGTCAATGGATTCTTCGTTATATCCAATACTTCGGATGTAAAACGCACCCGAAGCTTCTCGGGGTAAAGGAGATCGAAGCGTTTCTTTCCCATTTGGCCACCGAGGGAAAGGTGACGGCCTCAACACAGCGTCAGGCGCTCAATGCGTTGATTTTCCTTTATAAGCGGGTGCTGGATCTTCAGGTGGAGGATAAAATTGCACCGGCGCGCGGCAAGCGGCACAGAAGTCCGCCCACTGTTATGACGCAGGCGGAGGTTCAGCGTCTTCTTGCCGTCATGGAGGGCAAACCTGCTGTAATGGCTAAATTGATATACGGTAGCGGCATGCGGCTCATGGAGTGCATCCGTCTGCGCGTTCAGGATTTGGATTTCGGCCGCAATCTGATTTTTATCCGGGGCGGCAAGGGGGGGAAAGACCGGACGACCATTCTGCCGAAGTATCTGCGGGAAGATCTGCTGGGGCAGGTTGCCGCCGTGAAGTCACTGCACCATCGGGATCTTGAGGAGGGGTTCGGCGAGGTCTATGTTCCCGAAGCGCTTGCCAGAAAATACCCCAGGGCATCCAAGCAAACCGGGTGGCAGTGGGTCTTTCCCGCCCGGGAACGGTCCAGCGATCCGCGCTCTGGCAAGGTCATGCGCCATCATGTTCGCGAATCGGTTCTGCAGAAAGCCGTGAAACGGGCTTCCGAGAAGGCCGGAATCGACAAGCGAGTAGGCTGCCATACGCTGAGGCACAGTTTTGCCACGCACATGTTAGAAAACGGCGTCAATATCCGTATACTTCAGGATTTATTGGGCCATGCGGATGTCAAAACCACGGAAATTTACACTCATGTGATGTCCACGGATATTCGCAGGCTGCAAAGCCCGCTGGATGCCCTTTTTAGTCTGGAAAAAAATAATCGGTCCATCGGATACGAATGAATATTACGGCAAAACCCGTCGAGATCGACCTCAATCCCGAGTTCCGCCGGGCGCTGGAGCTGATGGAGGAAACGGACCGGCATGTCTTCATCACCGGGCGGGCGGGTACAGGGAAGTCCACGCTGCTGGATCATTTCCGCCATCGGACGGCGAAACCCGTGGTCGTCCTGGCCCCGACCGGAGTGGCGGCCGTCAACGTGGGCGGTCAGACCGTCCACTCCTTTTTCGGCTTCAAGCCCGATGTGACGCCCGCCTCCATCGGGAAGCGGGTCAAGGACGAAAAGAGGAGCCTCTACCGGAAGCTGAGGACCGTCCTCATCGACGAGGTCTCCATGGTGCGGGCGGATCTCCTCGACTGCGTCGACCGGTTCCTGCGGCTGAACGGCCCCGACGGAAACCTGCCTTTCGGCGGCGTGCAGATGATCTTCATCGGCGACCTCTACCAGCTTCCGCCCGTCGTCGGCAGCCATGCCCGGGAGGTGTTCCGGACCCACTACAGGACCCCCTACTTCTTCAGCGCCCGGGCCTTCGACGGCCTGGACATCGCCTTCGTGGAGCTGGAGAAGATCTACCGCCAGCAGGACGGCGAGTTCGTCCGCCTGCTCAACGCCATCCGCAACCGCACCGTCACGGACGGCGACCTGGCCCTGTTCAACCAAAGGCATATCCCCGATTTCACCTCGCCGCCGGGGGATTTCTACATCCACCTGACCAGCACGAACGAGCTGGCCGACCGCATCAACGAGGAGCAGATCGCCCGGCTGCCCGGCAGGTCCCGAAAGTTCAAGGGGCTCATCGAGGGGGAGTTCGGCCGGGAGTACCTGCCGACGGCCCTGGAGCTGAGGCTGCGAAAGGGCGCCCAGATCATGATGCTCAACAACGACGGCTGCGGGCGCTGGGTCAACGGAACCATCGGCCGGGTGGCGGGCTTCACGAAGGACGAAGAGGGGGAGACGCTGATCCGGGCCGAACTGGACACCGGCGAGCCCGTGGAGATTGCCCCGAACACCTGGGAGATCTACCGCTTTTTCCTGAAGGACGGTGAATTGGCTTCGGAGACGGTGGGCGCCTTCACCCAGTACCCGGTGCGTTTGGCCTTCGCCGTCACCATCCACAAGAGCCAGGGCAAGACCTTCGAGAAGGCGATCATCGACGTGGGCCGGGGGACCTTCGCCCACGGGCAGATGTACGTGGCCCTCTCCCGCTGCACCACGCTGGACGGGATTGTCTTGAAGCAGCCGCTTCGAAAGAGCCATATCCTCATGGACTGGCAGGTGGTGAAGTTCCTGACGCAATTCCAGTATGCCCAGGCGGACCGGCAATGCTCGCGGGAGGAAAAGATCCGGATGATCGAGGCGGCGGTCCGGGACCGGCGGTGCCTGGAGATCGTCTACCTGAAGGCGAAAGACGAGAAGTCCCGGCGGACCATCCGGCCGCTGGCGGTGGGGGAGAGGGAGTACAAGGGGCACCCCTTCACGGGGCTCGATGCGTTTTGCCTCGCGCGCCGGGAAAGGCGCGTGTTCAACGTGGATCGCATCCTGGAGATCGCCGAGGCCTCCGGTTAGCGTTCCGGCGCCTGCGTCGCGGTGCGCAGGGCCTTGAAAATTCCGGCAAGACCGAAGAAGACGAAGATGATCCCCATGAACAGGCGGCCGATTTCCGTTTCAATCCGGCCGGTTGCCAGATAGCCCACGATCGACTGGATGATGTATGTGATGCCGAAGATCAGGAAAAACACCGGAACTGCCAGGCCCACCAGGCGTTTGGTGTCGACGGCGATCCTGGGGGAATTCTGCCGTTCCCTCGGAACCGGTTTGCCGGGGGCCGTCGTGACGCGAGGCGACGTGGCAGGATGCGGTTCGGCATCATCGGATTTCGGCTCCTGTCCGGCCAGCGCCCAGATGATCCGGTCCCGTTCCTCGGCATTTTTCACCGTCTTCAATCTGTTGATGAGTTTCCTTCGCTCCGTTTCGCTCAGTGGCATACCCAACCTCCAGCCTGTGCCGGCGACCGCCTACAGGTCCTCCTTGCCCGTTGTCTCCTCGATGTCGATCCTCACGACGCCGGTGACGGCCAGTTTCTCCTTGAGGAAGTCCCCGTACCCGCCCTCCGGCTGGTATTTTTCCATGAGGCGCTTCAGGGCATGGACCCGCTCGATCCGGTCCTTGACCAGGGCCGCCCGGCCCTTCACGATCACGCTCCGGTAAAGATACCGGGCGCTGCAGGGATTATTATTGCCTTTCACATAGGCGATTGGCAAGTCCAATTCGAAAACGACGCGGCCGTCTCTTCTTATGTCCTCGATTTTTTCCCCGCCCAGCGCGGTGTGGAAGTAGATTTTCCCGTCCTCGTAAACGAAATTGAGGGGTTTGATCATCGGGTATCCGTCGCCGCCGATGGTGCCGAGCCTGCCCACCGGGGCGGTCCTCAGCAGCGCGTCGATGGTCTCCGGGTCCCTGATTTCCTTCTCGCTTCGCCTCATGTTCTGCCTTTTGACGATCCCGCCGCTTCAGTCGATCTCTTCGTCCAGCAGGACGTTCGACGGGATCCGGAAAAGCTCCTTCAGGACCTCGTCGAAATAGTCCGGGAGGTAGCGGTGCCAGAGCTTGACGGGCAGTTCATGGAGCTCGCATTGCGCGGACGCCGGGAAGCTGAAGAGATATTCCATCAGATATTCGATGTTCTTGGACAGGTGGCCGCGGTACTGGCGGGTCAGGCGCTGCCGGATGATGCGGTCTTCGTGCATGCAGCGGCCGATCTCGCTCTCCAGCGTTTCCGGGTAGTCCGAGACGATGATTTCGAGGGAGACGGACTCCTCGCCGGAGCGAACGAATTCTTCGAAGTCGCCCTGCACCCGGTCCGGCAGCCGGCCCCGGGCCTGCATGACGGACAGGATTCTTCCGGTGAGGGGCCGGGACAGGATCCGCTCCAGGTCGGGCCGGTGGCAGACGATCAGGTTGGTGGCGTTGTAGAGCCCGGTGTGATGCTCTTCCTCAGTGACCCGGCAGTCCGGGAAGGCGTCGAGCAGGGACCGGAGGCGCGCCTGGCCGGGCTCATCCAGGATCACCTTGATCCCGGCCACGTCGCTGATGGCGATGTCGCCGTCGTCCCGAATCGGCCCTCCCGAGCGCAGGTCCTCCAGGAGGCGCTCCTCGGCCCTGAGGAATTCATCGAGCATCTCCTCGGGCGGGGTGGAGAGCTGGTGGCGGGGAATGCCCATCCCCCGCGCCCGCGCTTCGGCCAGGTCGTCGGCGTGCTGCTTGATGGCATCGAACATCCGGTCGATGATGCGGCGGGCCGCCTTTTCCGCGAGTCTGCGGACCCGCTTGATCCGGCTCGCGCCCACGCACTCCTCGGCCCCGCTGCGGGGCGCGAAGAAAAGGGTGCCGTGGAAAGGGGTCTCCCGGTAGTACCGCTCCGGGTTGGCCCGGTAGCGCCGGATCAGCTCGTCGACGCGCGGATTCCGAAAGGGGGAATAGGCGGTCAGGGCATCCTTCATTTCCCCCTTGCGAGAGGTGTTCCAGTGCGTCAATCCGGACGGATGAAGCTCGCCGAAGATCCTGCCGGCGAAAACGTGCAGATATCTGGACACGTAGACGTGGTTGAAGTTGATCAGCCGGGTGATCCGGTCGGCGTCGGAAGGATGGACCTCGTGGCGCATCCAGCGCCGGATGAGGTCGCTCAGAACGGTGCGGTGCAGATAGCTGTTGATCCTGATCATGGAATCACCGGCGTTTTCCTTGATCGATTCTATGTAAGGATTTCGCGTTTCGAATGCAAGGATTTCTTTGCCGCGTCATTTTTCCTGTTGCAATAATCTGAAAATGGGTTAGAAATTTCGCCTTGTGTCGTTACCGGAATCCTGATTGAATCCAAGACGGGAGGATGAACCATGAGGAAGATCGTTTTGAAGCCCGCCGCCATGGCGCTGGCCGCGGTCCTGTGGCTGGTGGCGGGACCGTCGGCCGTCCGGGCCGAGACCATTTACCTGAAAATGGCCCATTTCATGTCTCCGCTGCATATCCAGCACCAGAAGTCCTTTCTGCCCTTTGCCAAGAAGGTGGAGGAGCTGACCGGCGGGCAGGTCAAGATCAAGGTCTTTCCGAGCGAGACGCTGGGCGCGGCGGCGCAACTGGCGGAAGCGGTCAAAACCGGCGTTGCCGACATCGCCTTTATCGTGCCTTCCTACACCCCGGGGCGTTTCCCGAGGACGTCGGTCCTCGACCTTCCTTTCCTCTTTGAAAGCGCCGAGCACACGACGCGGGTATTCTATGACCTTTACGACCGGTACATCGCCGAAGATTACAAGGATTACAAGGTTCTGTGGATGTACAGTTGCGACCCCGGCCAGTTTTTCCTCGTGTCCAAGCCGGTCCGGAGACTGGAGGAGCTCAAGGGCATGAAGATCCGGGCATCCTCCGCGCCCATGAGCCAGGCCCTGAAGCTGCTGGGCGCGAATCCCGTCGGGATGCCTCTGTCGGAGCTCTACATGGCGCTGGACAAGAAGATCATCGACGGGACGCTTGCGCCGACCTCGGCGGTCTATGACTTCAAGATCGCCGATCTGATCCAGCACAGCACCCGGCTGAGCATTTACACGGCGCCGATGGCTGTTGTCATGAACAAGGGGAAATTCGAAAGCCTGCCGGAGAGCGCGAAAAAGGCCATTGAGCAGGCGTCCGGAAAGGCCTGGGGCCTGCGGGCGGCCAGGCTTTACGATGCGCTGGATGCCGACCTGGTGAAGAAGATGAACGAGGGCGGCCAGAAAAAGGTCCACACGCTCTCCGCCGCGGAAAAGAAGAAATTTATGCGCGCGATCCGGGCGATGGAGACCGAGTGGGCTGCCAAGGCCGCGAAGGAAGGCTTGCCGGCCCGGGAGATGCTCGCGGCCGTTCACCGGTCCGCCGGGAAGAACAAACCGAAATGAAGCGATTTGCCGCTGCGACCGACCTTGTGAACCGGTTCGCCGCCGGGGTCCTCTTCGCCATGATGCTCCTCACGGTGGCTGACGTGTCGTTGAGAAAGCTCCTGAGCAGGGGGATCCTCGGGACGCTGGAGTTGACCGAGTTCATGATGGTCGGCCTGGTTTTTTTCTCCCTGGGCCGGGTCGAGATGGTGGACCGCAATATCACTGTCGATCTCGTCGCGCGATCCATGGGCCCCCGGACCCGTTTGGCGATGGCAATCGTCACCCGCCTGGTCTGCTCCGCCTTTTTCGGGTTGGCCACGGTCTCGCTCTTCGTTTACGCGCAGGCGATCCAGGGGTCCCATGAGGCCACGGTGGACCTCCTGATCCCACGCTACCCCTTCGTTTGGGCGGCGGCCGCGGGCTGCGCAGTTCTGGCGATGACCCTGCTGGTCAAATGCCTGGCGGATGTCACGGAGTTCGGGAAGCAGTGGAACCGCTGACCCTCGGACTGGCCGGCATTGCCTGCATGATCCTGCTTTTGATGCTCCGCGTGCCGATCGGCTTCGGCATGGCGATCGTCGGGTTTCTGGGCTTTTCGCTGCTGTCCACCTTTTCGGTCGGGTTTTCCATGCTGGCCCTGGCGACCTACAAGACGGCGGCTTCCTACACGCTGACGGTCATTCCGCTGTTCATTCTCATGGGGCAGCTCGCCAGCCAATCCCGAATGGGGTTCGACCTGTACCAGGCCGCCTATCGCTGGCTGGGCTCCCTGCCCGGAGGGCTGGCGATGGCAAGCATCGGGGCCTGCGCCTGCTTCGCGGCCGTTTCGGGCTCCTCCATGGCCACGGCGGCGACCCTGGGCCAGGTGGCCCTTCCGGAGATGAAGCGGTTCAAATACGATGATGCCCTGGCGACGGGCTGCATCGCCGCCGGCGGGACGCTGGGCATCCTCATCCCGCCCAGCACCGTGATGATCATCTACGGGATTCTGACGGGGCAGTCCATCGGGAAGCTCTTCGTCGCGGGGATCATTCCGGGGCTGATCCTGAGCGGGCTCTTCATGGCGGCCATTTACGCGGTCACGCGCCGGAACCCAGCCCTCGGTCCGCCCGGTCCGTCTTTTCCCCTGCGGGAAAAAATCCGCTCCCTGAAAGATACATGGGGCGTGCTCGTCCTTTTTCTTCTGATCATCGGCGGCCTGTACGCGGGCTGGTTCACCGCCACCGAGGCGGCGGGAATGGGGGCCTTCGGGGCCCTGATGATCACCTGGATCAAGAGGCGGCTGAACCGGCAGACCCTGAAGGACGCCCTGCTGGAGACCACGCTGACCACGGGCATGATTTTCACGATCCTGATCGGCGCCAACATCTTCGGGTATTTCCTGACGGTCAGCCAGATGACGGACCAGCTCACCGCCTGGGTTGCCGGGCTGGGGATCAACCGGCATGCGGTGCTGCTGCTGATCTGCCTGGTTTACATCATCCTGGGCTGCCTGATGGACGGCCTGGCCATCATGATCCTCACCCTGCCGATTGTCTACCCCCTGGTCATGGAGCTGGGGTTCGACCCTGTCTGGTTCGGTGTTATAATGACCTTGCTTCTGGAGATGGGCCTGATCACGCCGCCCGTGGGCTTGAACGTTTTCGTCATCAGCGGCGTGGCCCGGGATGTGCCCATGTATACGATCTTCAGAGGGGTATGGCCCTTTTTTGCGGCGATGGCGGTCTTCATGTTCCTGCTGATTGCCTTCCCCCAGATTGCCCTTTATCTTCCGGAGACGATGGAGAAATGGTGAAGAAGCTCTTTCTTTTCGACTTTGACGGCGTCCTGGTGGACTCCCTGGACGTGTACGAGCAGACGGTCCGCATTTGCCTGGAAAAAATCGGCACGCCGATCATTCGGGACCGGGCCGATTACCTGGACCTGTTCGACGGCAATTTCTACGAGGCCATGGCGGCCAGAGGGGTCGATCTGGCGGCATTCATGAAGGCCGCCGACGAGACGCGCGAGGCCGTGGATTACCGGAAGATGAGACCCTTCCATCCCGTCATGCCGGTCCTGGACCGGCTCTGCAGGCATCATATCCTCCTGGTGATTTCGTCCAACTTCACGAAGGCCATCCAAAATGTCCTTGCCCGCATTCAGTTCGACTTCTGTTTTCGGGATATTCTGGGGGCCGATGTCCGGTTCAGCAAGAAAGAGAAGATTCTCCATGCGATGGAACGTTTCGGGATCGGCCCGGACAGGACGTACTATGTCGGGGATACGGCAGGGGATGTCCGGGAAGGGCGGGCCGCCGGGGTGCGGACGGTGGCCGTCACCTGGGGCTGGCACAGCCGGGAAAAGCTCGCGGCGGCCGAACCCGAGTTCCTCGTGGACAATCCGGTGGAGCTGCTGGATCTTTAGAATGACGCCCGGGAATGGGGAAGGGGCGGGCCCGGGCGGGGGAGACGGGGATTCATGATCCGGGATGCCGCTGCCGGATCCCTTCAGTCGACAGAGATCGCCCGCTTCGGGCAGAGGCCTGCGGCTTCCAGCACGGATTCCCGGTATTTTTCCGGATGGGGGACCTCGAAGTCCGCCTTCATGTACATTCCCCAGATCATGAAGACGTCGGGGCAGTGGCTGACGCAGACCTCGCAGCCGATGCAGAGCCGTTTGTTGATTCTGACCCTCACGGCAGGCCCCGGGGGAATGGCGGCGGCGCCGGCGCTCCGGCGGCGCGCGGCCGCGGCACTCCGGTCCGCTGAATCCGGCAGGTCCTGACTTCACCCGCGGCGGTTCGGTCACAGGTCATAGAGAGTTTCATCCACCTTCGGCCGCATTTTCCGGGAGCCTTTCTTCCCCTTCTGTTCGAAGGTGAAGGGCTCTTCCCTTTCCAGCAGGTCCCCCATTTCGGCTTCGATCTGCTCCGGATCCTCGCCGCGTTCCAGCCGCCTCAGGGCCTCCTCCATACCCGCCCCCAGGCTCATTCCCGTGGTTTCGGAAAGCTTCCGCATCAGCGAGGCGGCCTGGCGGGGGTCGTCTTCGTTCATTTTTTCGGCCTCGCCGGCCAGCATGGCCATGGCCTTTTCCATTTTCGCCTCGTCGATCGGCGGCATGTCGTCCCCGTGGCCTTCGTCCTTGCCGCCGGACACCCTGGCGAAAATGGACATCTGCCGCTTCAGCTTCACCCTTTTGCACTTCGGGCAGTTCGGGATCCTGTCCGTGTTGGCCGATCTGGCAAAGAAGTTGTAGACCGTGTTGCACCGATGGCAATAGAATTCGTAAATGGGCATGCACGCTCCTCGCAGGTGAGTTTGGCGATAGTTTAATCATTCACGGATCAAAATCAAGGCGCTTTTTGGCGGGTTTCCATGTCCCGAAGACGCATGATCCGCTCCGTCAGCGGGGGGTGGGAGTAGTAGAACCAGGCATAGAGGGGATGGGGGTGAAGATTGGCCAGGTTGTCCATGGCCAAGCGTTTCAGGGCGCTGCGAAGCGGCTCGGTGGAGCCGGTCAGGGCGTAGCTGTAGCGGTCCGCCTCCCGCTCGAACCTGCGTAGCGCCGCCGTCCCGAAAGGGGTCAGAAAAAATGCGAACGGTGCGAAAATCGCGGCCAGCAGCACAAGTCCCGCGTAGGCGACGGGCTGTTCGAAGCCGAAGGTGTGATAGGGCAGGGGCCAGTCGATGAGGCGGTATGCGAGGTAGAAGACGGCCAGCGAAAAGGTTTCCATGAAGACGAGCTGCATGAGAATGTGCCTCTTCTTCCAGTGCCCGATCTCATGGGCCAGGATCGCCAGGATCTCATCCCGGCTGTGCGAGTTCAGAAGCGTGTCGAAAAGGACAATGCGCTTGGTTCTTCCGATTCCGGTGAAATAGGCATTGGTGTGCCGGCTCCGCTTCCCCTCGTCCACCTGATAGACGCCTTCCGTTTTCAGGCCGGCCTTCGCCATCATTGCGACGATGGCCTCCTTGAGGGCGTCGTCCCGTACCGGCTCGTACTTGTTGAAGAGCGGGGCGATCACGACCGGGTAAAGCCAGAGCATCAGGAGCTGGAAGGCGGCAAAGATTATCCAGGCCCAGAGCCACCAAGTCTTTTCGGCATAATGCATCAGCGCGAGGAACGCGCCGAGGAGGATCCCGAGGAGGATCGCCGAAATCATAAAGTTCTTGAGAAGGTCGCTGATCCACAGCGCCGGGGTCACGGTGCTGAAGCCGTACTTTTTTTCGATCACAAAAGTTTGGTACAGGGCAAACGGGATGCTCAGCAGAAAGCTGATCAGGAAGAGGACCCCGAAGAACATCAGGCCGGAGGCGATGAAGTGCGCCTTCCCGTGCAGGATCAGGGCGGACAGCCACGGAAGGAACCCGCTCAGCAGGATCGCCAGCGTGACCACATCGTCAAAAAGGCCCTCCAGCGCGCCGAATTTTGAAGATTCCGCTGTGTAGCGGCTCATTCGGGTGAGCGTTTCGCCGTCGATCTCTCCGGCAAAGGCTTCCGGGACTTCGTGGCCGTGACGACGGAGATGCCGGATGTTGAGGGCCGTGAGCAGGCGCCGCAGGATAGCGACGGCGACAAACATGAACAGAAACAGGATCATCAGTGGGTTGAATTGAACCATGGCCGGGCGCTTTCGGTATCCTGACGTCCCGCGGCGCTTCTTTCAGGGGTTTTCCCGCAGGCTGCCATTGCATATCGGCGACCTTCTTTCACAAGCGCAATGGCCTGTCAATCAAAAACACCCTTTTCGCTTGACAATCATCCAATGGATATGAAAGAGAATCACTGCATTTGGACATGATCAAGGAAATCAGCGAAAATCTTTACATCATCACACTCCCCATGCCCTTTCGGCTGAAGCACGTGCACGTGTATGCGCTGCTGCATGACGGCGGGGTCGCCCTTTTTGACACGGGGCTCAACACCCCGGAAACCTTCTCCGTCCTGGAAGCCGCCCTGAAGCGAATCGGCCGTTCGATTCGGGACATCGACCGGATCTTCATCAGCCACCGCCACGGGGACCATTGCGGCATGGCAGGCCGGATCAAGGCGGAGTCCGGTGCGGAAATCCTGATGTCGGAAACCGACTACGCCTTTATCGCCATGTCCGACCGGCAAGAGGTCCTGATCCGGGCGATGAGGGATTTCTATCTGCGGCACGGCCTGGGGGAGGAGGCGCTTGTCATCCTCGCCTCCATCATGAAAGGCTTCCGGAAGATGACCGGTTCATTTGCACTGGACCGGGCGCTGGAGCACGGCCAGACCCACGCCGTCGGAGACTGGACGCTTGAGGTCCTGGCCGCTCCCGGACACAGCACCGGCCACATTTGCTTCTTTTTCCGGGAGCAGGGCCTTCTGATTGCCGGGGATCACATCCTGCCGGACATCACACCGAACCTAAGCCCTGATCTTTTTGAACCCTCCTTTTACCCTTTGAGCCGTTTCGTGGACTCCCTGACGGATATGCAGGATCTTCCGGTCCGCCTGGTCTGTCCGGCCCACGGCCGGCCCTTTGCAAACTTCCGAGAGCGGATTGAAGAGATCAAGGAGCATCACCGGGAACGCAAAGGCCTGACCCTGGCATCCGTCAGGGGATCGCTGAAAACGGCCAGCCAGGTCTCCGTCGATCTTTTCGGTCCGGAACTTCCCGAATTCGATCAGTTTCTGGCCATTAACGAAACCTACGTGCATCTCCTGGAGCTGGTCCGTGAAGGCCTGGTTCGAGAGGAAACGCGGGGTGATCAATCCTGTTATACGATGATCGGCTGACGGGCCCCTCCGGTTGCCATTCCGGCGAACCTGTGTGAAGAACCGCGCAAATCCGCAAGAGGCAAGAGAGGTTCACTGAACATGGAACCATTAGAATTAATTCAGAAAACAAAGAACGCAGGACGGAAGGCGCTGACCGAGGCGGAATCCAAGCAGGTATTGAGACATTACGGAATTCCCACCGTCGAGGAGTGGGTTGTTCAAAACGGAGTCGAAGCGGTCCGGCGGGCAAAGGAAATCGGTTTCCCTGTCGTCCTGAAAGGGCTGGGCGCCAGACTGACGCACAAGACGGAGCGCGGTCTGGTCAAGGTCAACCTGCGGAACCAGACGGCATTGCGACAGGCGGCGCGGCAGATTGGCGAGGCGGCAGGCGCGGACCTGGAAGGGATGCTCCTTCAGCCGCTCATATCGGCAAAGCGCGAGTTTGTGGCTGGAATGTTCAACGACGCCCAGTTCGGACCGGTCGTCATGTTCGGTCTGGGCGGGGTGTTCACGGAGGCGCTGGACGACGTGGTCTTCCGCGTTGCCCCGGTGGATGCGGCACAGGCCGGACGGATGCTGGATGAACTGCGGTCGTCAAAGCTGCTGGGGGCGTTCCGGGGCGAGAAGCCGGCGGACCGCGGGCAGCTCGTTCGAACGCTGGTCGGGCTCTCCCGCCTGGCCCTGGAGCTGACCGATGTGACAGAGGTGGATATCAATCCCCTGCTCATCGACGCCGGCGGGCGGGTGGCCGCCGTGGACGCGCTGGTCATTGTCGGCGATCGGCCCGTGCCGCCGGCGGAGCGTCCCCCCGTGGATCCCCGGGCCATCGGACGCCTCTTCTATCCCCGTTCCGTCGCCTTCGTGGGAGCGTCCGCCGAATTCGGCAAATGGGGGCACAATCTCTTTTCCATTCTGGTCGCCGGCGGATACAAGGGCGGCATTTATCTGGTCAATCCCAAGGGAGCGGACATTGCCGGCCGACCGGTCTACAAAACCGTCACGGACATTCCCGATGCCGTCGATCTCGCGGTGGTCACCATTCCCGCCGCCAAGGTCAGGGCCCTGATTCCGGACCTGAAAGCCAAGGGCATCCGGCACATGCTGCTGATCACCTCCGGCTTCAGCGAGACGGGAGAAAAGGGGCGCCAATTGGAGCAGGAGCTGGTCCGGGAAGCCCGGGAGGCGGGCATCCTGCTCCTGGGACCCAACACAATGGGCATCTGCAACCCCCATCTCTCCTTTTACTGCACCGGCACCCACACATGGCCGAAACCCGGGTCCATCTCGCTGGTCGCCCAGTCCGGCAACCTGGGAACGCAGCTTCTGGTCTTTGCGGAAGAAGAGGACATCGGGATCCGCGCCTTCAGCGGTTCCGGCAACGAGGCGATGATCACGATCGAGGACTATCTGGAAGCTTTCGAGGTGGACGAACTGACCCGATCTGTGGTGCTGTATATTGAAAGCGTCAAGAACGGCCGGCGATTTCTGGAGTCCGCACGACGGGTAGGCCGGAAAAAACCTGTTGTCGTCCTCAAGGGCGGCCGCACAGAGGCGGGAAACCGCGCCGCCGCGAGCCACACCGGGGCGCTGGCGTCCAATATCCGTATCTTCGATGCCGCCTGCCGACAGGCGGGCATCGTTCTCGTGGAACAGCCCATGGAACTCCTGGATCTGTCGGCGGCCTTCTCCGCGCTGCCCCTGCCGCGGGGCAACCGGATCGGGATCGTGACGCTGGGAGGCGGCTGGGGCGTTGTCGCAACGGACCTCTGCACCGAGCAGGGCCTTGAGGTGCCTGATCTCGAACCGGACATGGTGGCGCGGATCGATCAGGTGCTGCCCCCTTACTGGAGCCGCTCCAATCCCATTGACCTGGTGGCGGAAATGGATCCCCAGGCCTCGATGAAGGCCACGGAGGAGCTCTTGAAGTGGGATCGGTGCGACGCGGTGATCCACCTCGGCATCCTGGGGCGCCTGGTTTTCATTCAACCCCTGATCCAGTCGGTTCTGAAGGTGGACCCGACCATGAACCGCGAGCTGCTGGAGCTGATTCCGCAGCAGCTTCGGCAATTCGAACAGGAATACATCCGGTTCGTGGTCAAGCTGATGGAACAGTACGGCAAGCCCGTATTGGGAGTCAGTCTGATGGCGGATGAACAGACGCGGACTGTGGTTGAAATCGAGGGCAGCCCCTATAAAAGCATCTCTTTCCTGACACCGGAGCGGACTGTCAAGGTCCTGGCCAAGATGGTCTCCTACCAGCGATGGCTGAAAGCCGAAGGCGTGGCGACATAA
This sequence comes from uncultured Syntrophaceae bacterium, assembly GCA_964460245.1. GTDB lineage: Bacteria > Desulfobacterota > Syntrophia > Syntrophales > Fen-1087 > JAXDBM01. The sequence goes on from CAYWTL010000007.1 coordinate 14,735, forward strand.
AGTCCGAAAGAGGCGACGGGCAGGGCGCTACCCGGCAGGTCCCTGCCGGCACCCGCGGCGTTGGGACCCGGAGGTCCATGAAAACAAGGCGGATCGTGAAGGTCCAAGCCGCCGTAATCGTGGACCAACGACATTTCAATTCAGGATCACCAGCGCATCCACCACGACCGGTTCGCTACCCCGCAGGATGACGGGATTGAGGTCGATCTCGCGGACAGTGTCGATCTCGAGGCCGATCCGCCCCACCCGGATCAGCATGCCCGCCAGTTGACCCCTGTCGGCGGCATCCAGGATGCTGCTTCCCCGTCTCATGCGCCGCTTCCCCTTCGGCATCCGCCAGCTCCCGGAAAGGAGTCACCGCCGCAACAGGCCGTTTTCGGGTGCGTGCGATGGCCTTGAAGTGATACAGTACAGAAGCGAGATCATGACCTGAAGATCGATCCTTTCATCCGTTGCCGCGTGGCGGAGCACCTCCTTCAATTGCTGAGGCGGAACATAGGGATTGGCGATATCGACGGGATTGGCGCCGCTGCATCCGGGCTTCGGCAGATAAGTCTCGATGCGCTCCTTGTAGACGATGACGGGATTTTTCCCGGCCACGGATTTCATGGTCCGGAAAAAAAGATCCCCGTCCTTGATTCCTTCCACATACATCGAGATGACGCGCGTTTCCGGGTCTTCGCCAAGATACCGGAGCAGCTCAATTTCCCGCAGATCCGCGCCGTTTCCGAAGCTAACGACCTTGCTGAAGCGGATTCCCATCCATTTTCCGGTATTTGCGAAGTCACTGGCCATGCCGCCACTTTGCGAGAGGAATGCGACGGGGCCGCTTTCCCGCGAAAGGTCGGGGCTGGGCATGAAGGTCAGGCCGCTCTTCGGGCAGTAGATGCCGAAACAGTTCGGGCCGATCACGCGGATTCCCCGTGCGGCGATCCGGCTGATTTCCCGCTCAAGGGAGATTCCTTCCGGAGTCCCCAGTTCACTGAAACCGGACGAGAGGATTTCCTCCCCGGCGGCTCCTTTCTTTCTGCATGCCTCGAGCGCATCGGGCACCATCCGCGCCGCCAAGGCGATAATCGCAAAATCGATGTCTCCCTGGATATCTTCGATGCTTTTGAGGATATTCAATCCGGAGAAGCTTCCGCCCTTCGGATTGACGGGGAAAATCTCCCCTTTGTATCCCATCGCCTGCAGGGCAAGCAGAAATCCGTTTCCGAGGCCCACGCTTCCCCCTTCCAGGGAAACGCCGAAGATCGCCATCCTTCCGGGGTGAAACATTTTTTCATAAGCGGATGCGTTTTTCCGTTCGCCATGATCAACGCTGTCCGAAGGCCTTGAGTTTTCAGCCGGCATGGAAGGCTTCTCTTCTCAATGGCTTTTTGAAAATCTGCGGGCCGCTTTCTGCGAAAGGCCGTTTTCCCTTCCAGTCTTCGCTGCGCCCCGCTGCGGCCCTCCTGCCGGTGCAGCAGTTCGAAGGCGTGCTGCCTTTTCATGCATACCGCGAAACATGTCAACACTTTTTCACTTCAACGGGAAGTGTCCGGCAAGGACAAACAACAAATTTGATCCCAGCCTTTTCCGGCAGCAGGCGAGCGAAGCGGATTTTGTGGCCGCGTCTGCCGGGCACTGCCAGATTTTGATTGACCCTTTTCGGGCTTCATCGTATGGTCGATGCGCGAATCAACCCGCAGTTGCCGTTTCATTCGAATCGATGAATTCAACAGAGGATCAAACCGGAGCGATCTGTCTTTGAGCACGATACTCATGGTGAGGCACGGACAGGCCTCTTTCGGGCAGAAGAACTACGACCGGCTCTCGCAAAAAGGGCGGGAGCAGTCCCGTGTTCTGGCGGAATACACGATCCGGACCGGCCTCTCCTTTGACGCGGTGTATGCGGGGGATATGGTTCGTCAGCAGGACACGGCCCATGAAATCCTTTCGGTTTACCGGTTGCAGGACCATCGCCTGCCGGAATTGCAGGTTTTGAGCGAATTCAATGAGTACAGCTCCCGGGATATCATCATGGCCCATATCCATGACGCGGTTGGTGAGGATCCGAAACTGACAGCGGACCTGAAGAACATCTACGACGACAAAAAGGCCTTTCAACGCATATTTGAAAAAATCATGATGCGGTGGATCTCCGGCGAAGCCGACAAACCGGGTGTTGTCCGCTGGCGGGATTTCTGCGAACGCGTGAGATCGGGGCTGCGCAAGGTCATGGAAGAAAACGGCCGAGGCAAGACCATCCTGATCTGCACTTCCGGCGGCCCCATATCCGCGGCCGTGCAGACGGCGCTGGAATTGTCCGATGAAAAGGCGCTGCGCATCGCCTGGCATATCGTCAATACGTCCATGACGACATTTGTCTACAACCATGAGCGCCTGACGCTGACTTCGTTCAACAACGCTTCGCACCTCGCACTGCTGAACGACCCGGCCTGGGTGACCTACCGGTAAAGTTCCTCGGGGCGAAGCCGGCCGCGTCCGGGCATGTTGATGTAAAAAAATATTATATAGTTGATATAATTGATTAAATGATTAATTCAGTAAGCGGGGCGGTGTGCCCTCGTACAAGGTGCAGGGGAGGTTGATCATGGATTTCGCGGTATCCGAGAAGATGCAGGCCGTCACCGGCATGATGGCGGAATTTGTTGAAAAGGAACTGATTCCGCTGGAACCGGAGTTCCTGGTAAAGGATTTCAAAACGATGATCCCGGTGATCAACGAAAAGCGGCACATGGTGAAGCAGATGGAGCTCTGGGCGCCGAACCATCCGAGGGAATACGGTGGGATGGGCCTGGACCTGATGGAGCATGCGCTGGTTTCTGAGGTGCTGGGCCGGTCGCCGCTAGGCCACTATGCCTTCGGGTGCCATGCGCCCGATGCCGGAAATATCGAGATTCTTCACAAATATGGAACGGACAGGCAGAAGGAGCAGTACCTGAAGCCGCTCGTGGCGGGAAAAATCCGAAGCTGCTTTTCCATGACCGAGGTGGAACTGCCCGGATCGAACCCTGTCATGATGGACACCAACGCCGTCAAGGAGGGGCCGGATTACGTCATCAACGGACAGAAGTGGTACTCCACCGCCGCGGACGGCGCCGCCTTCGCCATCGTCATGGCCGTGACCCAGCCGGAGTCGCCGCCGCATCTGCGGGCCAGCATGATTATCGTGCCGACGGACACGCCGGGCTTTAACTTGGTTCGGAATATTCCGGTCATGGGCCACAGCGGGAGTGATTTTTTCAGCCACGGGGAAATCCTCTATCAGTCCTGCCGGGTTCCGCAGGAAAATCTTCTGGGGCCGGAGGGCTTCGGTTTTGTCATCGCCCAGGAAAGGCTGGGACCCGGTCGAATTCATCACTGCATGCGGTGGATCGGCATCTGCAACCGAGCATTTGAGCTGATGTGCAGGCGGGCTGCAGAGCGGATCATTACCATGGACCGCCAGACGCTGGCCACCCGTCAGATCATTCAGGAATGGATCGCCGAGTGCGCCGCCGACATCCAGGCGGCCAGACTGATGACGCTCCACGCCGCCTGGAAGATCGAGAATCTGGGTGTCAAGGAGGCCCGTGAAGACATTGCGCTGATCAAGTTTTTCGTGGCCGGCGTGATGCAGAAGGTCGTCGACCGGGCCCTTCAGGTTCACGGAGGGCTTGGAATGACCGATGATACGATCATCTCCTTCTTCTACCGGCATGAGCGAGCAGCCCGCATTTATGACGGTCCCGACGAGGTGCACAAAATGTCGGTGGCCCGGCGGATCATCCGGGGTCTTACCGGCCGTGCCGGAAAATGAAGTGAGGAGATCAAACGTGGACTATATCGACAAAACGAAGCCGATCCGCGCCGGCGAAGGATTTGACCTGGCGAAGGTGGAGGCTTTTCTGAAGGATGCCGTACCGGGGCTGCGGGGAAAACTGACGGTCGAGCAGTTTCACGGCGGCCATTCCAATCTCACCTACCTGATCCGGGTCGGGGACCGCGAGCTGGTCTTCCGGCGCCCGCCATTCGGACGCAAGGCGAGGACGGCGCACGACATGGGACGGGAGTACCGGATTCAAAAGGCCCTGAAGCCTTTTTTCCCATACTGTCCGATGCCGCTGGCCTACACGGATGATGAATCCATTATCGGGTGCCCGTTCTACGTAATGGAGCGCATTCGGGGGATCATTCTGCGGAAGGAACTGCCCCCGGGGATGACGCTTACATCCGGGGATGCCAGGACTCTTTGTGAGCGGTTTGTCGATGTCTATGCGGAACTGCATGCCATCGACTACCGGAAGGCCGGGATGGTAGGATTGGGCCGTCCGGAGGGATATGTGAAGCGCCAGGTGGACGGTTGGTCCGAACGTTACCGGAATGCCAAAACGCCCGATGCTCCGGATTGCGAGGAGGTCATGTCATGGCTTCAGGCTGAAATGCCGGCCGACAGCGCCAGGGCCTCTGTCATCCACAACGACTACCGATTCGACAACGTGGTGCTCTCCCCGGACAATCCGCTTCAGATCATCGGGGTCCTGGACTGGGAAATGGCCACCATCGGCGACCCGCTTATGGATCTCGGCGGGGCGTTGGCCTACTGGATCAATCAGGACGACCCCCCCGATTTGAAAACGCTGGCGTTTTCGCCGACGCATCTGAATGGGATGATGACCCGCCGGGAACTCGTGGAGCGTTACGCCCGGATGATGGGCATCACCCTATCCAACATCGATTATTACTACTGCTTCGGCCTGTTCCGCCTCGCGGTCATTGCACAACAGATCTATTATCGCTTTTATCACGGTCAAACAAAGGACGAGCGCTTCAAAATCATGATCATGATTGTTCATATCGTGGATGAGGCGGCCAGGCGAGTCATTCGGGGGGCTGACCTATAGACTGCGCGGCAGCGGCGGAAAGAAGGGATGTGTACCCGGCAGGGAAGCATCGAAAAAGGAGAAAAATGATGGCATCGAAGAAATTGTTTCGTCTGGACGGAAAAATCGCGCTGGTTACCGGCGCCAGCCGGGGCATTGGCGAGGCGATCGCAAGGACATTGGCTTTCCACGGCGCCCAGTTGGTCCTGGCCAGCCGGAAAATCGATGATCTGCAGCGCGTGGAAGCGGATATCGTCCGGGAGGGTGGACAGGCATTCAGCATGGCCTGCCATACCGGAGAGATGGGGCAGATCAGGCTGCTTTTTGAGGAAATCAGGAACCGTTTCAAGAGGCTGGATATTCTTGTCAACAATGCCGCTACGAATCCGTTCTTCGGCGACGTCCTGAGCGCCGATGAAAAGGCATGGGACAAGACGGTTGCCGTCAACCTGAAAGGCTGTTTTTTCATCAGCCAGGAGGCGGCCAAAATGATGAAGGAAACCGGCGGCGGTTCGATCGTGAATGTGGCTTCGGTCAACGCCATTCGGCCAGCGCTCTTTCAGGGTATCTACTCGATCACCAAGGCCGGCGTCGTGGGCATGACGAAGTCCTTCGCCAAGGAACTTGCATCGCTCAATATCCGCGTCAATGCCCTGCTGCCGGGCCTGACGGATACAAAGTTCTCATCGCTCATGACGGGCAACCCCGAACTGATGAAGCTGATTCTGCCGACCATTCCCATGGGAAGGGCGGCGAGGCCGGAAGAAATGGCCGGCGCCGTTCTCTATCTGGTTTCCGACGCCGCATCCTATGTGACGGGCTCCTGCATCATTGCCGATGGAGGAATGATGGCGTGAGATCAAAACGACAGGATTCGACCCCGGGTAAGCTTCTTTGCTTGCGATTGCATCGAGGCAGTAATGCGAATGGCGTGCCTTCAGTCAAGGCTACGCATTCTTGTCAACCCTGAACGGAGGGGGCATGTTTCACGTGAAACATTTTGTCTTCAATCGAATTGAAGCTGAAATGTTTCAGTAAAATCAATCATGATGACCCTTCGACTGATCCCCGCGAGCGCTCGATTCAACATTAAAAAACAAATCTCCCCCTGTGGCAGAGAGAGGACACTGGTTGCATAAGGGTTTCTTCTTTAAGCAGAATTGCTTGCCCGCATTCACCAGTAGCGCATGATACTGGTTGAAAAGAGGGACGCTTCGAGGAAGACCGTCCATGAACAGTTTCTGAATGTCCGCATAAGGGGGATGGCCGGCGATGATCCTGTGCCTTCCCAGAATTCTCCGCGTATAGGCGTCAACGACGAAGACCGGCTTCTGCCCCGCGTACAGGAGGATGCTGTCGGCCGTTTCCTCCCCGATTCCCTTTACGGTCAAGAGCTGTTTTCTTAAAGGCCAGAGGTCTTCGCTGAAAAGTCTTTCCAGACTCCCATCGAATTCATCATTCAGGAAAGCGAGGAAGGCCTTAAGCCGCCCGGTTTTAACGCGATAGTATCCGGACGGCCGGATCAGGCCGGCCAGGATGTCGTCCGGAATGGTAGAAAGTTTTTTCGGGTCGAGAAGATTTTGTGACTTGAGATTCGAAATCGCCCGTTCCACGCTTCGCCAGGTCGTGTTCTGGGTCAGGATCGCGCCGACCGCCACTTCAAAGGGGGAGTCAGCCGGCCACCACCGGAGATTTCCGAAGTGGCCGTTCAAAATTTCATAAATCTGTAAGAGGGTGTCGCGTCCTTGCATCCAAACAGAAAACCTGCCTGAAGTTCCCGTTGTCTATCGACGAACCGCCACGAAAAAGGTAGATTTTCCCCTCTTGATCAGCAGCATGAAGCTGTTTTTGGCGCTTTGCTTCGATATCTCCCTCTGGTATTCCTTGACGGAATGGATGTTCGTTTTGTTGATCTGCAGGATAATGTCCCGCGGCTGAATGCCGACCTCGTCCGCGGGACTGCCTTCTTCCACATCCGTGACGATGACCCCGGTTGCCTTGGGAAGATTGAGCTGGCGGGCGATCTGCGGCGTGATATCCTGAACCGTCATTCCGAATTCTTCCTTCTTTCCGCCCTGCTCCATGGCGACTTCCGGCTTGTCTTTTCTCTCCGTGACAGTTACCTGAAAAACCTTTTCCTGATTGTCCCGCACAACCCTGACATTGACCCGCTCACCGACGTGGAAACCGGCGATGACGATCAGGAGTTGGTGGGTATCCTTGATCTTCGTTCCGTTCACCTCAATGATGATGTCTCCCGGCTGAAGACCGGCTTTGTCCGCCGGGTCTCCCTTGAAAACTTCCGAGATCAGGGCGCCGTTCTTGTCCTTGAGTTTGAGGTTCTTGGCGATTTCCTCCGAGATGTCCTGAACGGAAATGCCCATCCACCCCCGCGTCACCTTGCCCTTGGATTTGAGATCGGGCAGGATGCTGTTGGCCATGCTGATCGGAATGGCAAAACCGATGCCCTGGCCGTGAGCGACGATTGCGGTATTGATGCCGATGACCTTGCCTTCCATGTTGAAAAGCGGTCCGCCACTGTTGCCGGGATTGATCGAGGCATCGGTCTGGATGAAGTTGTCATAGGGGCCGGCCCCGATGACGCGACCCTTGGCGCTTACGATCCCGGCTGTCACCGTCTGTTCGAGGCCGAAGGGATTTCCGATGGCCATGACCCACTCGCCGACCTTGAGTTTTTCCGAGTCGCCGATGTCCGCCACGGGAAGGCTGTTGTTCGGCTTGATCTTGATCAGGGCGATATCCGTTTTCGCGTCCCTGCCGATGACATCCGCGCTGTACTCCCGTCCGTCGGAAAGTTTGACTAGAATCTTGTCGGCCTGTTCGACGACATGATT
>CAYWTL010000007.1:22467-39501 GCA_964460245.1 uncultured Syntrophaceae bacterium
ATTGTTGGTGAATATGTAGCCGTCCGCGCTGATGATAAATCCCGATCCCAGACTCCTCTGCTTGAACTCTCTTCTGGGGATGTCTCCGAAGAACCGCTCGAAAAAGTCATCGCCGCCGAAATATCGGTCGAACGGCGTGCGGCCGCCAAAAGGGGATCTCGCACTGCCGTTGCGAACGGTCTTCGTCGTGCTGATGTTGACGACGGTCGGTTTCAAGCGTTCGGCCAGGTCCGCGAAAGATGATGGTGTTCTGGCAATCTCGGCTGTCGAAACAGCGGCTGCCGTCTGCACATCCGGTCCGGGTCGGTTCGGTGCGTAGGAAGACCGCAGAACCTCGACAAAGGAAACGATGAAAAACCCGATCAGACAGGCCATCAGAAACATGATGAATGTTTTTCTGCTCTGGTTGCTCTTGCTCATTTGATCCCCCTGAAAAATGACAGGCGATACAGAAATTCTTTTTTAATACGGATATTTATCATAATGGTTTAACAGAGTCACTTCTTTACGCTGCTAATATAACCTTCAACCGGTTTTTGTCAACTGGATTCGCTCCCCGATGCGTTCCGTCTGCCCCTTGACGGATGCGATTATTGGATTGCAGGCATCAAAGGGCCGAACGCTCTCTTTGGACGGGATTGCTCAACTTTCCGATCTTCTCGATTTCAATGGTGATTCGATCTCCATCCTTCATGAAAATCGGGGGCTTCCTGGTGAACCCCACGCCCTCCGGCGTTCCGGTCAGGATCACGGTGGCCGGCAGGAGCGTCATCGACTGGCTGAGCAGACTGATGATGTCGGCAACCGGACAAATCATTGCGCTGGTGCTGGCATCCTGCAGGATCGTGTCATTCAGGATCGTTTGGATCCGGAGCCGATTCGGGTCCGGGATTTCGTCCCTCGGGATCAGGAAAGGGCCCAGCGGGCAGAAGGTGTCAAAGCTTTTGCCGCGGGCCCACTGACCCTTCTGTCTTTCGAACTGCCAGTCTCTTGCGCTCACGTCGTTCGCGCAGGTGTAGCCGAGAATATGGTCAAAAGCCTGATCCGGCTTGATATTCTTCGCGCTTCGGGAGATGATGACGGCCAGTTCCCCTTCATAATCGACCTGATCCGGACCGGCGGCAGGGATCCGAATCGGCGCTTCATGCCCGATCACGCTGCTTGTCGTTTTGATAAACAGAACGGGAAATTCCGGGGCCTCCATTTTGGTTTCATCGGCATGTTTTCGATAGTTCAGCCCAAGCGCGAGAATGTTGGACGGCCAGATCGGGGGAAAAAATTGAGCGATTTTTTCTTTCTTTCCGGTCACTTGAAAATCCCGAAGGATGTCTCCTTCAATAACATCGGCCCAGCCCGGCTCGTCTTCGCGGTATTGTCCATGCAATAATCGACCATGATCCGTAAGGAAACGAACGATCTTCATTTTTTCTCCATCTGATCCCGGCTGCGGCCCTGACGATCGGCATTTTCCGGTGCCGCGGCCTGGTTTGGATTCAAGAAGAATTTCTTGAATTTTCCGGCAGGTCGGTTTTTCAGATTATAAAATCCGTTTGCACCCTATGTCGGCACATGATATGATTATATATAATTATAAAAGCCTTCGTTTTATTTTTTACATCCGTCTATTATCTATCACAGGGACGATCAGAAAATCAATGGTGTCAACCATGGAAAAAATCGGCCGCATCAGTCTGGACGCATGGCGGTCACTTCATGAAACGCTTGCTTTTTCCGGTCGGGTGCTCCAGAAAATCGTCGATAGAAGAACATACAACAGCGCAACCCGGGGGGTGCTCCTGAATCAGGTCTATTTTACCGCTGTTCAAATTCTGCCTTTATTTCTCGTGGGTTCAATTGTGTTCGGCACGCTGCTGATCGGCGTCGTTTTTCAGATGATCACCGATCTGGGTCTGGCGGACTTTCTGGGAAAAATCCTGATGGGCATTCTGGTGATCGAACTGGCGCCCCTGTATACGGCACTGCTGATTGCGCTCCGTTCCGGCGCCGCGATCAACGCGGAAATTGCCGTGATGAAGGTGAATCAGGAATTGAATGCACTGGAGGTCTTCGGCATCGATCTGACCGGGTATCTTTTTGTTCCCAGGATCGTCAACGGCATTCTCTCCGTCTCCCTGTTGACGAGCCTTTTTTCGGTTGTCGTTCTGGTCAGCGGCCTCGTTTTTTCCAATCTCATGTTCGGCATGAGTTTCGACGCCTATGCCAATGTGCTGCTGGAGTCGACGAAGCTGACCGATATGGTTCTTTCCATTGTCAAGGCGGCAGCCTTCGGATTTTTTATCACATTGATTCCCGTCAAGGCAGGCCTGAACGCAACGCGGGAGCTCACCAGCATTCCCGTTTCGGTCATGAATGGCATGATCAACGTTTTTATCGCAATCATCGTGATTGAGGTGCTGTCATTAATCGCAAGAATGATATAATATTTTTCGACGGCGAAGACAGCCTGAAAAGTGAACTGAATGATTTTGCGACCCGGAATCGGCACGGTGTGGGGATGGTTTCGCTGGACATTCCGCTCATTTCAAACCTTGATGTCTGGCTCAATATCGCCCTGATCAGAATGTATCACCGGAACCAGTCGCAAGGCGAGGCTGAAAAAGAGGTGACCGGTTATCTCGATCGTTATGATCTTGGCAGAATCGCCTACAGTCGAAGTTCCGCTTTAACCGATCGGGAACGCTTTTGCGTGATGCTGCTGCGGGCAGCCATGGTGGCCGATGCCGCGATTCTCATCGACCGGCCGTTTCGAATCATACCGGAGCTTGACGACGGCCGATTTGTTTTCGAAAGCATCCGCGTGATTGAGGATTTATTCCGGAGCAGCATGATATTCGATTACATCTGGTTCAAGGATAGGTATGGGAGCAGCGATGCCGCGGAACATTCACTTTAAAGTCGGTTTTTTCATTGTTGCCACAACGCTTCTGATTGTTGCATCGTTGGGCTATGTCGCCTATAAAAAAGGATTTTTTTCAAGGGAACATGTTTTCACCCTGTCGTCGAGATCCGGTGAAAATCTCACGGAAGGAATGCCCGTTTTGTTTTCAGGCTTCAAGATCGGAAGGGTCTACAGCCTCGAACTGAACTCCGAAGGGATCGTGATGATCGGCATCAAAGTTTCCGACCGTCATGTCAAGTGGCTGCGGGCGGACAGCGTTTTTACGCTCGAGAAACCGCTGATCGGTTCCGCAAGGATCAATGTTACAACGGCAAACCTGAATGTCGCCCCCCTTTCGAACGACACGATTCCCCGCGTTGTGGAGGCCGACAACATCAACGAAGCGGTTCAGAACATTCGGCCGATCCTTGAAAAAATCAATCATATTGCAGATAGCGTGGACAAAATCACATCCGATTTCTCCCACCCGCACGGTGATTTCAATAGCATGTTACGGAATGCCAGGGATATTACGCAGCAGGCCGGCACGATCCTGAAAAAAGTCGATTCCATGGCATCCAAGACCGACCGGGAGATCTACGGGCCGGAAGGCCTGCTGCCGGCAGTTCGAACCATCCTGATCGACTTGATTGCCAAGCTCAAAAAGCTCGATCCGGCATTCGAGAACGTGACGAGGGTCACGGCCGAGGCCGCCGACTCGACGCGAGACCTGAAACTCTTGAGGCGTGAAATTGACGAAACGGTGGACGCCATCAATGGCCTGGTGCACGACATCGACCGGCTCATTCCGCTGAAAAAAGAAAAACGGATTCAATTGCCATGAAAAGAGTTCTCTGCCTGTTTTTCCCATTGATTTTCCTGACAGCCTGCAGTTCCAGGCCCGCGCCTGGATGGACCGGCTCGAGCTATAACCATCTCGAAGGCTTCAAGAAACATTACCTGCGCGGGAACGATCGTCTTGCCGAGCAGCGTTTTCAAAAGGCCCTCGAAGAAATCAGATCCAGCGGCGATGTTGAGCTTATGGCGATCGCCTATCTGACAAAGTTCGCTGTCCGGACCGCCGCCCTGGAAGCCTTTGACGATCGGGATTACCTCCATCTGGCCGCCGTCGAATCAGGCCTTCCCCACAGGCACTACTATTCTTTTCTCAAGGGTTCCCTGGCAGGGGTTGACCCGGATCAACTGCCTGTCCAGTACAGGGCTTTCCTGAAAGCACTCCGGAATGGCAGCTCAAGCGAAATTGAAACAGAGGCGTTCCGCATGGAAGATCCGCTGTCCAGGCTGATTGCCGCCGGGCTCGCCGTTCAGGGGGGACGGGAAAGCGAATCACTGCTGAACGGGGCCATCGAAACCGCCTCCAGACAGGGTTGGAAAAAGCCGCTTCTGGCCTATCTGAAAAGGATCGAGCGCTATTATGATTCCGCAAAGGAGATGAACAAGGCGGCCGATGCGCGGAAGCGTCTTGAATGGATCAGTCCGTAAAACCGGGAACGGGAAGACGCGAACGCCGTCTTGCGAATTATGCGACTGAACAACGGAGGAAATAGTAATGGAAAAAGACCTAAGATTTCAGAATGTTGTCCAATTGACCAACGACTGGGTCTGGGAAATCGATGAAAAGATCACCTTCACCCATCTGACCGAAAGCATCAGCGACCTTCTGGGATACAAACCCGAGGAGGTTCTGGGAAAGACGCCTTTCGATTTCATGGAACCGGAGGAAGCAAAGCGAATCGAGGCTGTCATTCGGCCGATCATGGAGGCCCGGAATAATTATACCTTCATGGAAAGCCGCTTCATCCACAGGAACGGCCATGAGGTCATCACCGAGGCAAGCGGAAATCCGATCTATGACGAAACGGGCCGGTTCATCGGCTATCGGGGCATCGTTCGCGATATCACGCTCCGCAAGCACGCCGAAGAGGAACTGAAAAAGCGGGAGGAGGAGTTACGGGAACAAACCATCCGGTTGGAAGAGGTCAATCAGGCATTGAAGACGCTGCTGAAGCACCGGGACGAGAACAAGAAGGAACTCGAAAACAAGATCCTCTCCAACATCAATGAACTGGTTCTTCCTTATATTGCCAAATTGAAGGAAACCAAGCTGGACGCCTATCAGCAGGTGTATGTGGAGATCATCGAAACGAACCTGAATGACATTCTTTCCCCGTTTCTGTTGAAGATCACCTCCAAGTACCTGAGCTTCACGCCCAAGGAAATACAGGTGGCGACGCTGATCAAGGAAGGGAAGGGGACAAAGGAAATTGCCAGGCTGATGAAGGTCGGGAAGGGCGCAGTGGATCTTCACCGGCATCATATCCGGAACAAGCTCGGACTGAACAACAAGAAAGTCAATCTCCGCTCGTACCTGTCATCGCTGTCGTGAAGCGGAAATCCTCACCCTGCGGAACCCCGGCAAATCGTGTCCAACTGTTCCGGTCCCAGTCCGGGGCGATATCCGGGACGCTGTCCTCGTCACGGGGCGACAGGCCGCACTTGCGGGCAAAATAGCGGTGGAATGCGACGCAGCCGGTCAGTTCCGGGTGAAAAACCGTGACCAGCACGTCGGGCGTTTCCGCCGCGGCAATGTAGTCATCCGTTTGAAGCAGGACCTCGACCCCCGGCCCCGCTTTTTTTATTTTCGGCGCGCGGATGTAGATGAGAGGGACAGGGCCCTTACCGACCCTGTGAACAACCGCCTCGGCGGCAAAACTGTCCAACTGGCTCCCGAAACTGTTTCGTTCGATTTCAATGTCGATCAGGCCGAGATGGGGCGGTTCATGGACAACCGTTTTCGCCAGGAGGATCGCACCCGCGCAAGTTCCCCATATCTTCATCCCGGACCGGAAGTGTTTTCGAATCGGTTTCTCAAGGTCAAAGATGCGAATGAGACGGGAAATGCAGGTGCTCTCGCCGCCGGGTAGGATCAGTCCGGCAAGATCGCTGAAATCGGCGGTTTTGACCCGGCGGTTTTGAATGCCGATGCGTTCGAGATGGTCGCAATGCTCATGGACATCGCCCTGAAGATCCAGAACGCCGATGACCGTTCTTGCCGCGCCCATCCCGACTGTGCGTTGGTTCGTTCCGGCCACGGCGAACTTTTACCAGCCCCGTCCGGCGAGCCGTTGCCCTTCGGGAATTTCCGATAATTCGAGACCGGCCATGGCCTCGCCGAGCCCGATCGAAGCCTCCAGAATCTTTTGCGGGTCATCAAAATACGCCGTCGCCATGACGATCGCCCGTGCCCGCAGGGCCGGATTTGCCGACTTGAAGATTCCCGACCCTACAAAAATCCCGTCACAGCCGAGCTGCATCATCAGGGCCGCGTCCGCCGGAGTGGCGATGCCGCCTGCGGCGAAATTCACGACCGGAAGCCGTTTCAGTTCCCTCACTTTCAGGGCCAGCTCATAGGGAATGCCGTTGGCTTTCGAGAAACCGGTCACCTCTTCGAGGGGCATTGAGATCAGTTGACGAATTTCGCGGTTCATCGTCCGCATGTGGCGCACGGCTTCCACGACGTTGCCGGTCCCGGCCTCGCCTTTCGTTCGAATCATTGCCGCGCCCTCGGCAATCCGGCGCAACGCCTCACCCACGTTGCGGGCTCCGCATACGAAGGGGATGGAGAACTTCGTTTTGTCGATGTGGCACTCCTCATCCGCCGGCGTGAGCACTTCACTCTCGTCGATGTAATCGATCTTGAGCGTTTCCAGGATCTGAGCCTCCACGAAATGGCCGATTCTGGCCTTTGCCATGACCGGAATCGAAACGGACTTCTTGATTTCCCGGATCATCTCCGGATCGGACATCCGGGCCACGCCGCCCTGCTTCCGGATGTCCGCGGGAACCCGCTCCAATGCCATGACGGCCACCGCGCCCGCCTCCTCGGCAATCTTGGCCTGCTCCACGTTCGTGACGTCCATGATGACGCCGCCTTTGAGCATCTGGGCCAGTTGCATGTTCAGTTCATATCTTTTTGCATCCACTTCAACGGCCTCCCCTTCAATGTCCATCATTTAATACAATAATATATACATGTCGCCGCCAATAATCAAGGCCGTTGACTACCACATCATGCGGGTTTTCACGCCGTTCCGATGCAGAAACGATTTAATCTCCCCGATCGTGTAGTTCCGGTAGTGAACCATGGATGCGATCAGAGCGGCATCCGCACAGCCCCGCGTCAGGACGTCGAGGAGATGCTCCGGCTTTCCGGCGCCCCCGGAGGCAATCACGGGGATGTGGACGCTGCCGGAAATGAGGCGGGTCAATTCAAGCTCATATCCGTCCTGCGTTCCGTCGGCGTCGATGGAATTCAGGCAGATTTCACCGGCCCCCAGATGGTCAGCTTCCTTTGCCCACCGGAGGGCATCCAGACCGGTCGCGATTCTTCCCCCATGGATGACCACTTCATAGCCGGAGGGAGTCGCGTGGCTCATCGCCACTTTTTTGACATCCATTCCCAGGACAACGCACTGGCTGCCGAAGGCTTTTGCACCTTCGGTGATGATCCGCGGATTCTGGACGGCCTCCGAATTGACGCTTATTTTTTCGGCGCCGGCCAGAATGACCCGCCGCATGTCCTCCACCGTCCGGATTCCTCCCCCGACCGAAAAGGGGATGAAAATCGTCTCCGCCACCCTTTTGACGACATCGATCATGATGTCGCGCCGGTCCGAAGAGGCCGTGATGTCGTAAAAAACGATTTCATCGGCGCCCTGCTCGTAATAGGCCCGGGCCGCGTCCACAGGGTCTCCGATGTCGATGTTGTCCGCGAATCGGATCCCCTTGGTGAGCATGCCGTTTCGCACGTCCAGACAGGGAATGATTCTTTTACTGAGCATGGCTCCCTTGCCAGCGGCAGAAATTGGCCAGGATCTGCAGTCCCGGTCTGCCGCTCTTTTCCGGGTGAAATTGGACGGCCACCAGATTTCGATGGGCCAGAGCGGCACAGAATTCCATGCCGTAGTTCGTCCATCCGACAATGCAGTCCTCATCGGAAGGTGCCGGATAATAGGAGTGGACGAAATAAAACTCGGCCCCTTGCGGCAGCCCCGCGAATACGGGGTGGTCTTTTCGGAATGCCACATGGTTCCACCCCATATGAGGAATTTTGAGGGCCTGTCCCCCCTGCCGAAGGTCGGCGGGGAAGCGCTTGACCGAGCCGGGAACGATGCCCAGACAACGGGCGCCGTTTTCTTCGCTGGATTCGAGTATCACCTGCGTGCCGAGGCAGATCCCCAGCATCGGCTTGCCTGAGCGGACATAGTCGGCAATCCGTTTGTCCAGATGGGTCTTGCGAAGATAGGACATGGCTTCCCCGGCCGCTCCCACACCCGGGAAAATCAGACGGCTCGCCCGCTTCAGCCCCTCGGGGTCGTCCGTGATTTCGAAGGGCTGCTGCAGGTGTTGAAGGGCACGGGCCACACTGGTGAGGTTTCCGGCCCGATAATCGACAATGGCGATCACTGCTCTGCACGACTCCCGCTTATTTTATGTAGAACCCATATCACAGGTCAAATTTCACATGCAAATATCGTGCACGGACGAGATGACCGATAGATCGAAAGACCTTTTTCCCGGACCGTTTCCCCCTTCCCGGATTCATGAAGCGTTTCGATTTCACCGGTGACGGCAGCCCTGATAGGAATTTCTCAACGCCATTTCCCGGTCAATGGCGTTGAGGACCTCCATTTTGTTGGCAGCCCACCGCGGGCCCAGAAAGATATCCCGGTATCCGTCGGCGGTCAGGCGCTGGATGACCATTTCCGAGGGGAGGATCTCAAGAATGTCGCATACCGTCCGGACGTAGTCTTCCCTAGTCATCAGCATGATCCGGCCCTCTTCATAAAGCGTTCCCAGAACCGTGCCCCGCAGGGCCAGCAATGCATGGATCTTGATTCCCTGCACGGGAAGCGCTGCCATCGTCCGGGCCGTTTCCAGCATATCCTCGTGCGTTTCCCCCGGCAGCCCGATGATGACGTGAACGCAAACGAGCAACCCTTTTCCGGCCGCTCTTCCCACCGCATCGAGAAAGGCATCCCGGCAGTGGCCGCGATGGATGAACCGAAGGGTCCGGTCATGAATCGACTGGAGTCCGAATTCCACCCACACATGATGCTTTTCCCCATAGGCCTGCAAAAGGGCGATCACCTCGTCGGGCACGCAATCCGGCCGGGTCCCGATGGACAGGCCGATGACATCTTCGTTGCCAAGGGCTTCGTCATAGAGATTCCTCAATGCCGCAGGCGGACCGTATGTGTTGGTGAACGTTTGGAAATACGCGATATATTTTTGGGCGTCCCGGGTCTTTCGATAGTGGGCTTTAGCCTGCCGAATCTGTTCCGAAATGGAGGGAAGCGGCCCCGTCTGCCGCAGCCTGGATCCCCGGCCATCGCAATAGATACAACCGCCGAAGGCGATCTTGCCGTCCCGGTTCGGACAGGTGAAACCCGCATCGATGGGCAATTTGAAGACGTTGCAGCCGAAGGTGTTGCGCCAGTAGCTCTTCAGATCGTAGTATCTTTTGCTGTTGTTCCAGAACGCCGGTTTTGACAAGGCTGCCTCTTTTTCGATTGTTTTTTCCTTTTAATCCTATTAAATTATCGATCCAACTGCAACTTTTTCCATGTACTTTTCCCCGAAACGGATCGTTTTCCCGTGACGGTCGAGGCGTTTCATTCGAGAAAGGCATGGAACGGCTCGGAGAGGTTTCCGGAATGGATCGGTACGATGTCATTGTGGTCGGAGGCGGTCATGCGGGCTGTGAAGCCGCCCTGGCTGCGGCGCGCATGGGTTGTGAAACGGCACTGTTCAACATCAGCCTGGATTCCATTGCCCTGATGTCCTGCAATCCCGCCATCGGAGGCCTGGCAAAGGGACAACTGGTCAAGGAGATCGATGCCCTGGGGGGCGAGATGGGAAGGATTACGGATCAGACGGCAGTCCATTTCCGTCTGCTCAATGCGTCCAAAGGTCCGGCGGTTCAATCCTCCCGTTTTCAGTGCGACAAGCAGCTCTACCGGCTCGCCATGAAGGCCGTGGTGGAGAAAGAGAAACGGCTTCACCTTCGCCAGGGTCTCGTCAACCGCATCGTGGTTGAGGATGGGATGGCGACCGGCATCGAGGAGCAGACAGGGGCCTTCAGCGCCTGCAAGGCGCTGATCATTACCACAGGGACCTTTCTGAACGGCCTTATTCACATCGGCCGGACCTGCTATCCGGCGGGCCGGGCAGGGGAAATCGCCTCGGTCGAACTGGCTGAGTCGTTGCGGCAACTGGGATTCGAAATGGGCCGGATGAAAACCGGAACGCCGCCCCGTCTGCGTGCCTCGTCGATCGATTTCTCCGTACTGGAACGCCAGGACAGCGACCCCGATCCGGAGCCCTTTTCCCACAATACGGAAAAACTCCGCGATGAGCGGGTGCCCTCTTTCTTCAGTTACACTACGGAGGCGACGCACCGCCTCATCGGAGAAAATATCCGGCTCTCCCCCCTGTATTCCGGTGCCATTCGCGGGATCAGCGCCCGTTACTGCCCGTCGCTGGAAGACAAGGTCATGCGTTTTGCCGACAAGGACAGGCATCCGGTCGTGCTGGAGTATGAAGGCATCGACACGGAAGAGATCTACGCCAAGGGACTGGGCAACAGCATGCCGCCTGAAATCCAGGAACAAATTGTGCGCAGCGTTCCCGGCCTGGAACGGGCGGAGATCATGCGGCCGGCCTATGCCATCGAGTATGACTTCATTCAGCCGACGCAACTGCGCAAGACCCTCGAAACCAAAAAAATACCGAATTTGTATCTGGCCGGCCAGATCAACGGCACCTCCGGTTACGAAGAGGCGGCAGCGCAGGGAATGTGGGCGGGCATCAACGCCGCCCTCTCCCTGCAGGGAAGACCGCCCTTCATCCTGGACCGCTCCGACGCCTACATGGGCGTCATGGTAGACGACCTGGTGACGCGCGGGGTGGATGAACCTTACCGCATGTTCACCTCCAGGGCGGAATATCGCCTGATCCTGCGCGAGGACAACGCCGTCATCCGCCTTGCGGGAAAAGGGCACGCGCTGGGGCTGATCACGGATGCGGATCACCATTGCCAGCAGGAGCGTGTGCGCCGGATTCAGGATGGGCTGAAGCGACTGATGGAAAGCAGGATTTACCCGGTTGCCGATGTCAACCGAGCGCTTGAGAAGATGGGGACGACCCCGATCCGGAATCCCGTCAGCCTGTATCAGCTTCTGAAGCGCGATGAGGTGGCCTATGACGACCTGAAACCTTTCGCCGGGTGGGAGAGGATTGAAGACCGGCAGGTTAAAAAACAAATTGAGATCGAAGCAAAGTATGAAGGCTACATCAAGCGGCAGGTGGAAGCGGTCCATAAGATGAAAGCGCTGGAAGAAACCCGGATTCCGGCAGGTCTCCGGTATCAGGACATTCCCAGTCTTTCCAATGAACTCAAGAGCAAGCTCGCGGCCGTCGAACCGCTCACGCTCGGACAGGCCCAACGCATTTCCGGAATGACCCAGGCCGCCCTGACGGCGATCCTCATTCACATGAAAAAAATGGAGCAGGTCCGCTAAGTCCCGTTGAGACGATTTCTGTTGACAGCTCTGTTCATTCCGTGTAGGACCATCGGCAAAGGATTGCCGATTGCCGATGGTTTCCATGCTTTCCAATCAAGAGGACATCGAGCGAAAAACGCTTCTGATCCTGCGCATTCTTCATGAAGCCGGAGGACCTCTGGGTTCCCGCCTGATCGCACGAAGGATGCAGGAAAAGGGCCTGATGCCGAGCGAACGGGCGGTCCGCTATCACTTGAAGCTGATGGATGAGCGGGGTGTCACGCGGCTCGTCGGCAAGAAGGACGGCCGCCTGATCACCCCCATGGGAATCGACGAGCTGGGCAGGGCGAGGGTCAGGGACAAGGTGGGACTGGCGATTTCCCGGATCGAGATCCTGGCCTTTCAGACGACTTTCGATCCGGGCGCGCGCAAAGGTCTTCTGCCGATCAATATTTCCTTCTTTTCGGAAGCTTCGTTCCCGTACGCCCTGAAGGTCATGCAGCCCGTTTTTGCATCGGGTTTTGCCGTCAGCAGCCTCGTGGCCGCGGCGCGAGCAGGGCAATATCTGGGTGGCGTCCTCATACCGGAAGGAAAAATCGGTTTTGCCACCGTGTGCAGCATCGTCGTCAACGGCGTTCTGCTGAAGCACGGAATCCCGATGGATTCGAAATTCGGCGGCATCCTGCAGGTGAAGGGCGGTCAGCCGTTGCGCTTCGTCGAACTGATCCACTATTCCGGATCGTCGCTGGACCCATCCGAGATTTTCATCCGGGGGAAGATGACATCGGCCCTCAATGCCGTCGAAAAGGGGGAAGGCATGATTCTGGCGAATTTCCGGGAAATCCCGGCGCCCTGCTACCCCCTGACGCTTGATCTGATGGCCAAACTGGAAAAAGCGGGCGTCAAAGGCGTTCTGGCGACGGGGAAGGTCAGTGAACCGGTCTGCCAGATTCCCGTGGAGATCAACAAGGTGGGCATTATCCTCATCGGCGGGCTCAATCCGTCCGCGTGTGCCCAGGAAGCCGCCCTCGAGGGGGAACACATGGCCATGTCGACGGTGTTGGATTACGGGGCGCTGGAGCCGTTTGATACCCTGATGCGGCGAATGGCTTGATTTCATTCACCTGGAATCGTTTGTATTTTGGAAAGAATTTCCGAGGGAGGGCGCCGCATGAGCAAGAAGGTTGCCCTCGCTGCGGTGAACACGGAATCAACAATAAAAATTCTTTAAAGGGGGTAGTACCATGTCAATCATTTCAGACGTTCTTGCGAAGGTCCAACGGATCGATCCCGATCAGCCGGAGTTTCATCAGGCCGTGGCAGAGGTCATGGAGACGCTGGAACCGACGACGAAAAGGCATCCGGAGTTCGTCAAGGCCAACATCTACGAGCGGATTGTCGAGCCGGAACGGACTGTCATTTTCCGTGTGCCCTGGGTGGACGACAAGGGCAACGTCAGGATCAACCGGGGCTTCCGCGTGCAGTTCAACAACGCCATCGGGCCCTTCAAGGGCGGGCTGCGCTTCCATCCATCGGTGAATCTCGGCATCATCAAGTTCCTCGGCTTTGAGCAGATCTTCAAGAACTCCCTGACCACCCTGCCCATGGGGGGTGCCAAGGGCGGGTCTGATTTCGATCCCAAGGGCAAGTCGGACGCCGAGGTGATGCGTTTCTGCCAGTCCTTCATGCGGGAGCTTTTCCGGTACATCGGCGCGGAAACGGACGTCCCCGCCGGCGACATCGGAGTCGGCGGCCGCGAAATCGGATACCTGTTCGGCTACTACAAGAAGATTCGCAACGAGCACACGGGCGTCCTGACCGGCAAGGCCCTCGAATACGGCGGAAGCCTGGTCCGCCCGGAAGCCACCGGCTACGGCACGGCTTACTTCGCCGCGGAAATGCTGGCGACCCGGGGGCTGGACTTCAAAGGCAAGGTCGTGGCCATCAGCGGTTCCGGAAACGTGGCCCAGTATGCCGTGGAGAAGGTGAACCAGCTCGGAGGAAAGGTCATCACGCTGTGCGATTCTTCCGCCACGATTGTGGATGAACAGGGAATCGACGCCAAGAAGTGCGACTTCGTCATGGAACTGAAGAACGTCAAACGGGGCCGGATCAAGGAGTATGCGGACAAGTACAACACCTGCTGCATCGAGGGGGCCAGTGTCTGGGACGTCATTCGGGACCAGGGGATCAAGGTGGACATCGCCCTTCCCTGCGCCACTCAGAACGAAATCGACGCTTCGCATGCCGCCGCCCTGGTGAAGAACGGCTGCATCTGTGTGGCCGAAGGCGCCAACATGCCCTCTGCGCCAGAGGCCGTCAAGATCTTCCAGGAGAACAACATTCTCTACGGACCCGGCAAGGCGGCCAATGCGGGCGGTGTCGCCACTTCCGGCCTGGAAATGAGCCAGAACAGCCTGAAGCTTTCCTGGACGCGGGAGGAGGTGGACAACCGGCTGCTCATCATCATGAAAAGCATCCACAGGGCCTGTGTCGAGACGGCCGAGGCTTACGGGAAGAAGGGCGACTATGTGACCGGCGCGAACATCGCCGGCTTTACCAAGGTGGCCAAAGCCATGCTTGCTTACGGCATCGTCTAGCCTGTTCCTGCCTGCATTACCGGACATCGGCGGGGCGGCCGCGGTTCACTTCGAACGGCGGCCGCCTCATCGATTCCCAGGTTTCACTGCCTTTTCAATTCTCCCACCCCCGAAAAAACCGGAAAGGCGCCTTGCAAAAAATGGCGACATGACAAATAATGACTCCGCAGAAAGTCGTTCAGAAAGGTGCGTCCGGCAGAATCGGCCGCAGATGACGGATGGAGATTCGGATCAAGAGGATTTACGAGCAGCCCGGACCGGATGACGGAATGCGCATCCTCGTGGACAGGCTCTGGCCGAGGGGTCTCAGCCGGCAGGCGGCGAAGGTTGACCACTGGGCCCGGACCGTGTCACCCTCCAATGCGCTCCGCCAGTGGTATGGGCACGATCCCGATAAATGGGCCGAGTTCCGGAAACGGTATGCGGAAGAACTGGACGCGCAGGGCGAAGAAGTTGCGCTGCTGCTTGAAAAAATAAAAGTGGGGCCGGTCACATTCCTTTACGGCTCCGTTGAACGAAAGCGGAACAATGCCCTGGCGCTGAAGCTTTACCTGGAAAAAAGGGTTCAGAAGAGGGATCGATGAACGTTCCGCCGGGAATGCGAATGCGGCAGGGCGGACAGACGGAGTCGGATTCCGGAGCCGATGGCGAAATCCGCGCGTTTCGAGCGATCCCGTTTTCCGCTGACACCGGAATGAATTTCAGGGACAGGTAGCAATGGAAACCATACTGGGGGTCGTTACCGGAATCGGGCTCAGCGCGGCTTGCGGCTTCAGGATTTTTGTCCCCCTTCTCGTCCTGAACCTAGCCGCCATGCACGGGTACGTGCACCTAGCGCCCGGGTTCGAGTGGATCGGCGGACATTACGCCACGATGGCCCTTGCCACGGCGACACTGCTCGAAATTATCGCATACTACGTTCCCTGGCTCGATAACATGATGGATGCCATCGCCTCGCCGGTTTCCGTTGTCGCGGGCACCATTGCGACGGCAGCGGTGATCACCGACTTGCCGCCGTCTTTGAAGTGGATGCTCGCGATCATCGCCGGCGGCGGGATTGCAGGCCTGCTGCAGGGTTCCACGGCGGCGCTGCGCGCAAAATCGTCTCTTCTGACCGGCGGTACGGGTAATGTCGGCATTTCCACGCTTGAGCTTGCGGGATCGGCCGTCACGGCCATTCTGGCCGTGCTCCTGCCGGTGATCGGTCTCATCCTCGTCGCGGTCTTGGGGATCTATCTGATCGTGAGAGCCGGCCGCAAACGAATTCGCAAGGGGAACAGGGAGAAATAGAAGCCCGAAAGCGGCATTCTTCCGGGTGCCGATGTCCCCTACCGCTTTCGAAGCGGTTTCTAGGCCGGTGTAAAGCAGATCAGCTTCTGCGTCACCACGTCGGAAAGAAGCCTCAGTTTCCTCTCCCGGACGTCATAAACGCGCACCACGCCGGCATACGCGCTGTCTTTTGCGGACAGTTCCGCCAACCGGTTCTGCATGGCGTCGAGCCAGGCAGTGTTGAAAAGAACGTTCTCTCTTTCCGGATAGATGGCCATGTAGAAGATGTCCATCTCCACGAGGTCCTGGAAGAAGTGCGTCCCGAAGGAAAGATCGGGGATCAGGCTGCCGTCCTTGTAGGCAATCTCCGCGATGGCGGCAATGTTGTTGATCTCGGAAAACGTGACCGGCACGCCCATGGCCGGCGTCGTCGTGCCCCAGCGGCCCGGTCCGAGAAGAACCGTGGGCATCTCCCGTCGACTCTCGATCATCCGGTTCAGGCGGCCCACCAGCCGCGCGACATTGTATTTTTCGGAGAGGGACAATTTCGTGTAGCCCTGCGGATCGATGTAGATGATCCGTGAAACGGGCTGGGAGACGCTGCCACCCATGAAATTTCCCTCCTGTCTCAGCAGGATCCGGTAGTCCTGAATCCGCTCCGGCACCTCCACGCGGACGTGCTGACCCTTCGTCTGGAAGGGGCGGCACTGGAGCAGGTTCACCTGCAGCTTTCCCTCGATATTGAAATTCCCTGTAAATTCGATATCCACGGGGTATTCGTACACCGATTCGAGCTTGTGGAGCATTCTGGACATGATCTCCGGGAATTCGGTTGAGGACAGGAGTTCGTCGAAGGTCAGAATCCAGAAATCCCGCGCGGGTTTTCCCATGGCGCGCATCTTCTCGGACGCTTCCGTGTCTTGCACTCCCAGAAGTTCCATGCGGGCCTCCAGCCCCTCTTCCAGGACCCGCGAGAGGGGCATCGACTCGAAGCGGTTTTCCTCCAGGTTCAGCATATCCACGTCATGCTGGGAAAAACGCCGTGCGTCATTGAGGTCGGCATTCGCTTTGACCAGCGGTGCGTCGAGGGCGACGATGCGGGGATAATCGTTTTCCACGCGGTTGACCGCCCGCGTTCCCAGGCCGAAAACGAGACGAAGCATGCCGGCCCGGGGATCCATGCCCTGCTTCCACACGAAGGTGTTGTAGGAGAGGCCGACGCCGGCAATTTCCGGGAAAAAGTAGTTCTTTCGGTAGGCGCCGGAAACCCGCTGGACCAGAAGGGCCATCTGCTCGTCCTGGCGATCCAGCCCCCGCTGAAAGCGGTACATCAGGGCATCTTCATTCATCGTGCTGGCAAAGATGCGACGCACGGCCTCCTCGAAATTCTCGTATCGCTGCTCCGGCGTCCCCTGGTTGGCGCAGAAAAAGCTTTCGTACTTTCCCGCGAAGGCATTGCCGAAGGCGTCCTCCAGCAGACTGCTGGAGCGGACGATAATGGGGGACTGGCCGTAGTATTCGAGCATCAACTGAAACTGCTCCTTGACCTCGGAGGGGAAGACCCCGCGCAGCATCATGCTTTTGAGTTCCTTCGCGACTTCAAAATATCCCTCCTGGGTCTTGTGGGCCATGAGCAGCTTCCACCAGCCGTTCTGCACCATGTAGGAATAGAAAACGTCGG
>CAYWTL010000007.1:39511-53606 GCA_964460245.1 uncultured Syntrophaceae bacterium
GTAATAGGAGTCGTGGATTTCAAGGTGCGCGGGCCAGTCGAAGGAGTCATCCCGTCGCAGAATATTGCGCGCCAGGAGCATGCCCACGGATTTGCCGCCGATAAAGCCCGTTCCGATGAGACGGTTCTTGATGTCCAGAAGGTCATCCAGCGTAAAATAGTCCCTGGCCAGCAACAGCATCCGTTTTTCCCTGCCGATGAGCACCCGCGAGAGCTGTTCGACCATGTCCCGGCGCTCCTTTTCTTCCTCCGGCTTGTCCAGAAGCTCCCGCGCCTGCAGGAAGATTCGGTCCCAGTAATCCAGCTGCCGCTCTGCGCTGACGGAACTCTTTTGGGACAGAAACGAAAACAGGTTGGATGCGTCGACGCTGCTCATGATGGGGATGAACCGGTCCCCGTCCAGGATGTGAGGCAGGAACATGGTCGGGGAATAACGGTGCCAGGCCTTCAGGGGGTGAACGCAGATTTTCCCCTGATAATTGTAGACATCGAGTAGAACCTGTGTCGTTTCGCGGATCCGGGCAACCGTCTTGAAGGAATGACGGCCGCGCAGAATGGCGAAGTAGGCAAGGGTGTTCAGTTCGAACAGATAGGGGCAGGTGATGACGAAGAAATTGCCGATCATCAGGTCGGTTGCCCAGGCCAGCAGAAGGTCGGACAGACAGTCGAACACATAGAAAACATCCCGGCCTTCCTGACGGATGATGTTATGGACCTGTGTGGAAAAGGATTCGAAGCCGGCATTGGCGTTCAGCTTGTAGATCGTGATCCGTCCGGATGGCTCGAGCAGGGGCTCGTGACGGGCAAAGCGCATGTATACCACCCGCTCGCTGTTTTCGAGGGCCGCGTTGACGTATGGCGTCACAAAGCTTCGGTAATCCCCGATTTCATCCACCTGCATGACGACATTGTCGCCGCTCTGAAGGTAATTCAGAATTTCATCCAGTCCCCTGACGCCGCTGCTGACACGGGAAAAAGGTACCATGGGCATGACCTCGTTCTTCAATTCTCTTGTGCGGATCCCTTCTGCCGGTGAAAACGGCCGCAGCCGGTGAATTGTGGAAGCGGTTTGTTCCGGCCGCAACGGGTTCGCTTTCCGTCCGTCAATCAACTTTCAAATTTCATACCAGAAAAGCAATAATATGAACAATCGCTAATTGACCAATTTGTATCAAATGAAATTCTGTTCCATTCAAGCATCATTTTTGTTCAATTTTATTTGCTAAAGAAAACGATTTGGTATAAATATTGCTCACAAATGTATCAAAAGAAAATCGAGGTACAATTTTGAGCACTCATAGTTACGAAGAACTGGCGGCGCTGCATGCCGTTGCCAAGGCCATGGCCCAGCCCTGGGACCTGAGGGATCAGCTCGAGCAGGTCCTGCACGAAATGAACGCCCGCCTGGGCATGTCGCGGGGTATGATTTCGCTGCTGGACCGGGACAGCGGTGAGTTCTGGCTGGACGTGGCCCACGGCGTGGATCTGGCCGGCATGGAAATCTCCTATCAGGCTGGTGAAGGCATCACCGGAAAGGTCGCCCAGACGGGCCGACCCATGGCCGTCCCCAATCTCGGCAGGGAGCCTCTTTTCCTGGACCGAACCGGTGCCCGGCGTTTTCTGAACCGTGATGAATTATCATTTCTTTGTGTTCCGATCATGTACGATTCCCGGGTTGTCGGAATCCTGTCCGCCGACAAGGGGGCCAAAAATGTTACAAATTTGGATGGGGAGCTTTCCATGCTGTCTTCCGTTGCGGAACTCATTGCCAAGGCCGTTCATATCCTTGGCCTGGAGGAGGAAAACCGCCGTCTCCGCCGAATCATCAATCAGGGAAAGTCGCCTTCCGTGGATATCATCGGTCATTCCAAGGGGATGCAGGAGGTTTTCGGCCTGATCAGCCATGTGGCGGATTCCAGTACGACCGTCCTGATTCACGGGGACACGGGGACGGGGAAGGAACTCGTCGCCCGTGCGATTCATATGAACAGCTCCCGCCGCAAGGGTCCACTGATCCAGGTGAACTGCGCCGCGATTCCCGACACCCTGATCGAGAGCGAGCTTTTCGGACACGAGAAAGGAGCCTTCACGGGCGCCGTACGGCAGCGGCGCGGACGGTTCGAGGAAGCCCACGACGGGACGATCTTTCTGGATGAGGTGTCGGAACTGTCCGCAGCGGCACAATCCAAACTGTTGAGGGTTCTGCAGGAAAAGCAGATCCAGCCTCTCGGCTCCTCACGCGTGATCACGACCAACGCGCGCGTGATTGCCGCCACGAACCGGCGCCTGGAGGACTGCATTGCCGCCGGCCACTTCCGCAATGACCTTTATTACCGGCTCAGTGTTTTCCCGTTGTATCTGCCGCCCCTGAGGGACCGCGGCCACGACATCATCCTGCTGGCCGATCATTTTGTCGTCAAATATGCAAAGGAACTCGGCAGGCCGGTGAAGAGGATTTCCACCCCTGTCATCGAAGCGTTTCTGTCACATCCATGGCCCGGAAACGTGCGAGAACTGGAAAACTGCATTGAACGGGCCGTACTGCTGTGCGAGGGGGATTCAATTGAAATGATTCATCTTCCGCCTTCCTTGCAGACAAAAACGCGGGAAGACGACAGCCGGGAAGGGGGACGGCTCAGTACGGTCATCCTGTCGCAGGAACGCGCCCTGATCCTGGAGGCCCTGAGGGAAACCCGGGGAAACCAGAGCCAGGCGGCGAGACTTCTGGGAACAACCAAAAGAATCATTCAGTACAAGATTCACAAACTCGGGATCGATCCTTCGAATTTCCGTCCAAAAAAGCAGAATATGCAGGTAAATAACGGTACGGTATCTTAAAGTAACAATTTTGTATCATTGAAATCGAGAAAATTACAATTATGTTGCCCATCAAAATTTATTCGGTCCGGCAGGCCCCGGATTTCAAGGCTGCGAGGGTGGTTTCGGGGCATCGAACATGTGGCATGTTTTTCGCTTCAGTAAACAAACCCGCTGCAATCTGACTCACGGAAAATCGACGCGGGCAGTGCGCAAGAAAGGATTTTTTCATGTGCCGTTTATTTGCCATCACCAGCCGGGAACCCCTTTCCCCGATGACGGCGATTCATGCCCTGAATGTCATGAAGGAAGGCCATGACGGCTCCGGCGTGGGTCTGTTTCTGACCGATCTGGGCGGCAGCTTCGAGCGATTCAAGGGAGCGCCCATCCTTTCGGGAATTTTTTCCAACGAGGGGATCCGGACGCTGGACCGCTACATGATGGAACTGGACTTTATGGTGAGATACAAACTGTCCATCCGTCCGGGTACGGCCCCTCCACCCGGCACGCCGAAGCGGGACAACTACCTGATCCGCGTCTACGACTATCCGCCGGACTGGCAGTCCCTGCCGAAGGAGGAAATCGATCACCGGCTGTTGCTGACCCGAATGAAGCTCCGGCAGATGGGGGAGGTGGACGGATCCATGATGGTGTTCAGCTTCTGGCCCGATGTCATCATGATCAAGGAGGTCGGCGATCCCCTGACCTTGGCCGAATATCTGGGCCTGGACAACGAGGAGCTTCAGGCCCGGATCATCCTCGCCCAGGGCCGCCAGAACACGAATTACGCCATCGACATCTACGCATGCCATCCCTTTTTCATTCAGGGTTTTTCCACCATGACCAACGGGGAAAACACAGCCTTTGTGCCGATCCGCGAGTTCCTTGCGTCCCGAAATTATCCCGGCTACACGGGCTACCAGTCCGATTCGGAGGTGTTCACCCACATCCTGCACTATACGCAGAAAAAGCTGGGAATGGGACTGGATATGTACAAGCACATCCTGACGCCCCTGAAGGATGAGGAGCTAAGCCGGCATCCCAGCGGGCAGAAGCTGCGTCATGTCAAGCACGGCTGCCGTCCCCTGATCATCGACGGCCCCAACTGCGTCATCGGCTGTCTGCCGGACCGGTCGGTCTTCATGGTCCAGGACAGCAAGAAACTGCGACCCGGCGTCGTGGGCGGCGGGGCGGGCATGTTTGCCTTTTCCTCCGAGATGTGCGGCCTGGATGCCGCCATCCCGGCCCGCAACAAAAGCGAGGATTTTCAGCCCATGAAGTATGACACGGTCATGGTCCCGCCAAACCGACAGGAGGTGGTGCGATGGAACCAATGGGAGCGATAACCCCCTCGACCCTGAGCCGGAGCGATCTTCCCTGGCAAATTGCCTGGAGCCGGGAGAAGTGCACCCTCTGCGGCCGCTGCACCGCCGTGTGCCCCGTCCGCGCCATCGAGCCGGGTGTCTTCCGAAAGAGGACCGTTCAGGTCCCCGTCGGCCTGGCGGAGAAACCCGGCAATCTGTACAGCGTCTATCACGGCATTCGGCAGCGGACGGATCCGGCGCACGCCTGCATCGGCTGCGGCATGTGCGACCTGGTCTGTCCCAACGGGGCCATCCGGCCGGTCCGGAACGTGGAAACCGACAAATTGCGTTTCCACAACAACCCCGGCGGCGTTCCCCGCCGCAGAGGCGGACGGCGCAACGATCCCCGCAGCATCCTCGACGAGATCAAGTTCGTCCGCATATCCATGCTGACCGATCCCGCGCTGGATGCGGGACGGCACGACTTCGAGCTGCGGACCCTGCTCGGGCGGATTCTCCCCGCGGAGGAGCTGGTCCGGACGACCGGCGATCACGGCTGGGTTCCGCCGGTTCGGGAGATCTATCCCCTCATGATCGGCAGCATGTCCTTCGGCGCCCTCTCCCCCAACATGTGGGAGGGGCTGCAGATGGGCGTGGCCTACCTGAACGAGGAGCTGCACATGCCCGTGCGGATCTGTACGGGGGAAGGCGGCTGTCCGCCGCGACTGCTGCGTTCCCGATTCCTGAAATACGTCATTCTCCAGATCGCCAGCGGCTATTTCGGCTGGGACGAGATCATCCATGCCCTGCCGGAGATGAAGGAGGACCCCTGCGCCATCGAGATCAAGTACGGCCAGGGGGCGAAACCCGGCGACGGGGGCCTTCTCATGTGGTACAAGGTGAACAAGCTCATCGCCGCCATTCGCGGGGTCCCCTCCGGGGTCAGCCTGCCGAGCCCCCCCACGCACCAGACCAAGTATTCGATCGAGGAGTCCGTTGCCAAGATGATCCAGTCCATGGCCATGGCCTGGGGGTTCCGGGTTCCCGTTTATCCGAAAATATCCGCGACGAGCACGAACCTCGCCGTCCTCAACAACCTGACGCGGAACCCCTATGCGGCCGGGCTCGCCATCGACGGCGAGGACGGGGGAACCGGCGCCGCCTACAATGTTTCCATGAACCACATGGGACACCCGATTGCCAGCAACATTCGGGATGCCTACCTGAACCTGGTGAAGATCGGCAAGCAGAATGAGATTCCGCTGTTTGCCGGCGGCGGAATCGGAAAGAACGGCAACCTGGCCGCGAACACCGCCGCGCTGATCATGCTCGGGGCCAGTGGCGTGCAGATCGGGAAATACATCATGCAGGCCGCCGCCGGCTGTCTCGGCTCCGAAACGGACCGCTGCAATGTCTGCAACGTCGGACTCTGTCCCAAGGGCATCACCTCCCAGGATCCGCGCCTGTACCGGCGCCTCGATCCCGAGATGGTAGCCCAGCGGATGGTGGATGTCTATCTGAGCTTTGATACGGAGCTGAAAAAGATCCTGGCGCCGCTGGGCCGTTCCACTTCCCTGCCCATCGGCATGTCCGATGCCCTGGGCATCGCGGACAGCCGTGCCGCCGAGCGGTTGCAGATCCGCCATGTGATATAGAAGGAGCCTGGAGAATGCTGTACAAACCGACCATAATCATCACCGGCCTGAAAACGGGCGTCCGGGTGGAATCTCGGGACCTCGAGGCTTCGATTCAGAAGGCGGTCGAGGATGGCCACCGCTGCATCGAGGTTCACGCCTACGGCCAGCACGGAATCGGAGGACGTCTCTGGAAGGCGGGCAAAAAGGAAGAGATCCTGATCCGCATTCTCGGCCCCTCCGGCCAGCGCGTCGGCGCGATGGGGTTTCCAGGCACGACCATCGACGTTTTCGGGCCCGCATCGGATGATGTGGGCTGGCTCAATGCCGGCGCCCGCATCGTCGTTCGCGGCAATGCCACCAACGGCGCCGGAAACGCCATGGCCCAGGGCAAGATTTATGTGGCGGGCGACATCGGCGCCCGCGGCATGACCATGACGAAGCACAATCCCCGCTTTGAAGCGCCGGAGCTCTGGGTTTTGGGGAGTGCGGGAGATTCCTTCGCAGAATTCATGGCCGGCGGCACCGCGGTGGTCTGCGGGCACGATACGCCCCGCTTCGAAAACGTTCTGGGTTACCGCCCCTGCGTCGGCATGGTCGGGGGGCGCATCTTCTTCCGGGGGCCCCATCAGGGATTCAGTGAAGAGGCTGCAAAGCTGACCTTTCCCGACGATGGAGAATGGCAGTGGCTTCGGTCGAACATGGAGGCGTTCCTCAAGGCCATCGGCCGCACGGAACTCTATTCGGTACTGACCTCGGACCGCGGCGCCTGGCAGGTCCTGGTCGCCCGGAAGCCCTACGAGAAGGTCGGGCAGCCCGCCCGGACCATGGGCGAATTCATCCGGGATGTCTGGGACCCGGAGCTGGGAAGAGGCGGTCTGATCGGCGATCTCACCGACATTCCTCGGAGTGCCGTCGATGTCGTCGCCACCGGCGCACTGCGGCGCTACATCCCCCTCTGGGAAAACGAGAAGCGTCTCCCCCCCTGCCAGGCCCACTGCCCCACGGGCATTCCCGTTCAGAAGCGCTGGAGCCTGATTCGCAAGGGACGCATGGACGAGGCGGTGAACCTGGCCCTGACCTACACGCCCTTTCCGGCCACGGTCTGCGGCTATCTGTGCCCGAGCCCCTGCATGCAGAGCTGTACGCGGCAGATCGCGTCTTTCCCCCCGCTGGATGTGGCGGCCCTGGGCAGGGCTTCACTGGCGGCAGAGGCGCCGTCGCCGTCGCCGTCAACGGGGAAAACCGTGGGCGTCATCGGCGGCGGTCCCGCGGGACTGTCCGTGGCCTGGCAACTCTGGATGTTGGGGCATTCTCCGGTCATCTACGAGATCCGGGAGCGGCTCGGCGGCAAAATCACCGACAGCGTACCGAAGACGCGGATTCCCGACGAGATTGTCGCCCACGAGCTGAAGCGTGTCCAAGAAAGGATTAAGCCGGTGTATCTGAAGAAATCCCCGACCCGAAAGGATTTCCAGAAGATCCGGTCCAGGCACGACTTTGTCGTCGTCGCCGCCGGGGCGCAGAAGCCCCGCATGATTCCGGTCCCCGGCCGGGAGCGCGCGCTTTCCGCTCTGGAATTCCTCCGCGCAAGCCGTCAGGACCGGATCCGGGTTGGGGAGCGCGTCGTGATCATCGGGGCCGGGAACGTGGGCTGCGACGCCGCCACGGAAGCGGCCCGGCTGGGAGCCGGGGAAATCACCCTGGTGGACATCCAGGAGCCGGCATCGTTCGGCATCGAGCGAAAGCATGCCGAGGCCGCGGGCGCCCGCTTTCTCTGGCCGCGGACCACCAAGGCCATCACGGAAGAGGGCGTGCTGCTGTCCGGCGGGGAACTGCTGCCCGCCGACACGGTCATCATGTCCGTCGGCGACGCACCGGATCTCGGCTTTCTTTCCGAGGACATTGTCCTCGAGAGAGGCTTCGTCTCCGTCAATGACCGCTACCAGAGCAGCGACCCGCAGGTTTTTGCCATCGGCGACGCTGTGCGGCCCGGGCTTCTCACCTATGCCATCGGTGCCGGGCGCATTGCCGCGCGGGCCATTGACGACATTCTGAGGGGCCGTCGGGAGATCTACGATCAGCTCCCGGTCATCGAGCCCGCCCGGGTCCGTCTGGAGTATTACGACCCACGCCTGGCGATGGCGGGGGACATTGACGCCTGCTCCACGCAATGCGCCTCCTGCGGCGCTTGCCGGGACTGCGGCCTCTGCGAGACGCTCTGCCCCGGAAACGCCATTTCCCGCCGCGCCCTGGAAGGGGATGCCTACGAGTACGTCGTGGACGGCGAAAAGTGCATCGGCTGCGGCTTCTGCGCCGGGGCCTGCCCCTGCGGGATCTGGGAGATCTTGGAGAATACGCCGCTGGAATAGCGGGAAGAAGCATCGAACGAACAGATATGGTAAAAAATACAATGCCAGAAAGAGAGGTTCACCATGTTTGAGTGCAAGACAAAGAAGGATGTCCTGAAAGCGGTGAAGGATCACAATGTCAGCTTCGTGCAGTTCTGGTTCACGGACGTCCTGGGGATGCAGAAGGTTTTCAGCATCACGCCCTCGGAGCTGGAAGAGGGCATCGAGGAGGGCATGGGCTTTGACGGGTCCTCGATCGAGGGATTTGCGCGCATCGAAGAGAGCGACATGATCGCCATGGCCGATCCGACGACCTTTCAGATGATCCCCTGGCGGCCGGCCGACCGGCCGGTGGCCCGAATGATCTGCGATATCCTGAACCCGGACGGGACTCCCTATGAAGGCGATCCCCGCTACGTCCTGAAGCGGACGATCAAGAAGGTCGCCGATCAGGGCTATACCTACTTCGTGGGGCCGGAGCTTGAGTTTTTCTATTTTCAGAACGAAAAGGGAACGGAAATCCTCGACCAGGGCGGGTACTTCGACGGCCTCCCCGTCGACCGGGCCACGGACCTGCGCCGCCAGACCATCTTCGCGCTGCAGGATCTGGGGATCCGGGTGGAATACTCTCACCATGAGGTGGCGCCCAGCCAGCACGAAATCGATCTCCGCTACGACGAGGCCCTGAGGATGGCCGACAAGGTCATGTCCTACCGAACGGCCGTCAAGGAAATCGCCCGTCAGAACGGCGTTTACGCCACGTTCATGCCGAAGCCCATCTTCGGCCAGAACGGGAGCGGCATGCACACCCACCAGTCCCTTTTCAAGGGCGGCAAGAACGCCTTTTTCGACGGAAAGGACAAGTACAACCTGTCCAAAATGGCCAAATGCTACATCGCCGGCCTGATGGTGCACGCACCGGAAATCACCGCGGTCTGCAACCAGTGGGTGAATTCCTACAAGCGTCTGGTGCCGGGATACGAGGCTCCGGTGTATGTCTCCTGGGCCAGGCGCAACCGCTCCGCCATGATCCGGGTGCCCATGTACAAGCCGGGCAAGGAAAAGGCCACGCGCATCGAGTACCGGTCGCCCGACCCGGCCTGCAACCCCTACCTGGCCTTCTCGGTCATGCTGGCGGCGGGGATGAAGGGGGTCGAGAAGGGATACAAGCTGCCCGATCCGGTGGAAGAGGATATTTTTGAAATGGACGAGAAGGCCCGCGAAAAGGCCGGGATCGTATCCCTGCCGGGCAGCCTCCACCAGGCCATGACCCTGACGGAGAAGAGCAAACTCGTCCGGGAGACGCTGGGCGATCACATTTTCGAGAAGTTCCTGGACAACAAAAGGCTGGAGTGGGACCGCTTCCGGACTCATGTCAGCCAGTTCGAGCTCGACCGCTATCTGCCGATCCTGTGAGAGACCGATCTTTGGCGGTTCCGCAAATCCGGATCTCCCCCCGCCAAGGGGGGGGCATGTACGCGATTCAGTGTATTGACCGGGCTGCCGCACAAAGAGCCGCAACCGGTCGGGAACGGACACGGCTGATCCGGCCATTTCAGGGGAGTTGAACCTTGTCCCTGCTCAAACAACAACCGCCCGCCCTGCTGGTCCTCGAGGACGGGAGCGTCTTTTCCGGCCTTGCCTTTGCCGGCAGGGGAGAGGTCCTGGGGGAGGTGGTCTTCAACACCGGCATGACGGGCTATCAGGAAGTCCTCACCGACCCCTCCTACAAGGGCCAGATGGTGGCCATGACTTATCCCCTGATCGGCAACACCGGGATCAACGGCGAGGACATGGAATCCGCCGGCATCCACCTGGAGGGGTTGATCGTCCGGGAGTACCAGGATCGCCCGAGCAACTGGCGGAGCCGCCGGACGCTGAAGGCCTTTCTGGAGGCCGCGGGCAGACTGGGCGTGGAAGGTGTGGACACAAGGGCCCTGACCCGCCGGCTGCGGCTTCAGGGCGCGATGCGGGGAATCCTGACGACGGAAACCCGTGACTTGGATATCCTGCTCGCGCGGGTCCGCTCCTATCCGGGACTGGTGGGCCGGGATCTGGTCCGGGAAGTGACCTGCCGAAGGCCCTACCGCTGGAAAGACGGCGGCCCGCGATCCATGCGGGGTACGGCAAAGAGGCGGAGCGGAGGTCCGCTGCGCGTTGTCGTCATCGACTGCGGCGTCAAATACAACATCCTGCGGCATCTCGAAGAGCGGGGCTGCGAGATCACCGTGCTGCCCGCGACGGCGACCGGCGAGGACATCCTGTCCCGGCAGCCGGACGGCGTCCTCTTCTCCAACGGCCCCGGCGACCCGGCCGCCCTCCCGTACGTGGTCGCCGCGGCCCGCGAGGTGCTGGGCAGGATTCCGCTGTTCGGAATCTGTCTCGGCCACCAGATCCTCGGCCAGGCCCTGGGGGGGAAAACCGGCAAATTGAAATTCGGACACCACGGCATCAACCAGCCCGTCAAAAACCGGGTGACCGGTCGGGTGGAAATCACGTCCCAGAATCATGGATTCCATGTCCTGCCGGAGTCCCTGCCCGCGGGGCCGGAGCTGTCCCACGACAACCTGAACGACCGCACTTCCGAAGGCATCGACTGCCCGGATCTCGATGCCTTCAGCGTCCAGTATCACCCGGAGGCGGCGCCCGGCCCCCACGATGTCGGTTACCTGTTCGACCGCTTCGTCGAACGGATGAATCAGGCAAAGGAGAAGCGGCCATGATCCTGATCGTCGATTTCGGTTCCCAGTACAACCAGCTCATCGCCCGGCGGGTGCGCGAGCACCGGGTCTACTGCCAGATCGAGCCGCCCGGCATCGGCTTCGACAGGATCGAGGCACTGCGGCCGGAGGGCATCATCCTCTCCGGCGGCCCGGCCAGCATCTACGAAAAGGGGAGCCCGCGCGTGGATCGAAGGATCTTCGATCTGAACGTCCCCGTTCTGGGGATCTGCTACGGCCTGCAGTTCATGATGGACGCCCTGGGCGGAGAGGTGATCCGGGCGGAGAGGCGGGAGTACGGTTTCGCCGAGCTGCGGATCCGGACACCGGAGGGGATATTCAGCGGCGTCCGGCGGGACACCCGGTGCTGGATGAGCCACGGGGACACGATCGGCCGGCTGCCCCGGGGGTTCCGAGTGACGGCTTCCACACCCAGCACGAAAGTCGCCGCGGCGGAGCATCCGGCCCGGTGCCTCTACGGCCTCCAATTTCACCCGGAGGTGGTCCACACCCCCGAAGGGAAGCGGATGCTCGGGAATTTCCTGTTCCGGATCTGCGGCTGCCGGAAAACCTGGACGATGAAATCCTTCGCGCGGGATGCCGTGGAGGAAATCCGCGGCCAGGTCGAAAACGGCAAGGTGATCCTCGGGTTGAGCGGCGGTGTGGACTCCTCCGTGGCGGCCGTCCTGCTTCACCAGGCCATCGGCCGGCAACTGCACTGCGTTTTCGTGGACAACGGCGTCCTCCGGGAGGGGGAGGCCCGCAAGGTCCGGGACGTTTTCCGGAAGCACTTTCACATCAACCTGCGCTATGCCCGGGCGGGAAAGCTTTTCCTGGACCGTCTGAAGGGCGTCGAGGAGCCGGAGCGGAAGAGGAAGATCATCGGCCGCACCTTCATCGAGGTCTTCGAGAAGGAGGCCCGGCGCATTCAGGGAGTCCGGTTCCTGGCCCAGGGCACGCTCTATCCCGATATCATCGAGTCCCGGTCGGCCTTCGGCGGGCCCAGCGCCGTGATCAAGTCCCACCACAACGTGGGCGGCCTGCCGAAGCGGATGCACCTGTCGCTGGTGGAGCCGCTCCGGCACCTTTTCAAGGACGAGGTCCGGCTTCTGGGCAGGGAGCTGGGCATGTCCGACGACCTGGTCTGGCGCCATCCCTTCCCCGGACCGGGGCTGGCCATCCGGATCGTCGGCGAGGTCACGGCAAGGCGCCTCGCCGTCCTGCGCAAGGCCGATGTGATCCTCATGGACGAGATCCGCGCGGCCGACCTGTACCGCCGGCTGTGGCAGTCCTTCGCCATCCTCCTTCCGGTCAAGAGCGTGGGCATTATGGGGGACCGGCGGACCTACGAAAACATTCTGGCCATTCGGGCCGTCACCAGCGACGACGCCATGACGGCGGACTGGGCCAGGATTCCCCATGACCTGCTGGGCCGGATCGCCAACCGGATCATCAACGAGGTCCGGGGGGTGAACCGGGTGGTCTACGACATCAGCTCCAAGCCCCCCAGCACGATCGAGTGGGAGTAGGCGTAAGGATCAGAAACCATTTCCTGATTCTTGAGCGGGGAAGGGGGATGGATAAGGAATTGGAAGAAAGATGCCGAAGCGGACGGACATTCGAAAAATCCTGATCATCGGCTCGGGCCCGATCATCATCAGCCAGGCCTGCGAGTTCGACTATTCCGGGACCCAGGCCTGCAAGGCGCTGAAGGAGGAGGGCTACGAGGTGGTCCTCATCAACAGCAACCCGGCGACAATCATGACGGACCCGGAGACCGCGGACCGGACTTACATCGAACCCATCACGCCGGAGGCGGTCGCCAAGGTGATTGCCCGGGAGCGTCCCGACGCGCTCCTGCCGACCCTGGGAGGGCAGACCGGCCTCAACACGGCCGTGGCCGTGGCGGAGAGCGGCGTGCTGGCCCGGCACGGCGTGGAGATGATCGGGGCCTCCCTCGAGGTCATCCACAAGGCCGAGGACCGCGGGAAGTTCCGGTCGGCCATGCAGCGGATCGGCCTGCGCGTGCCTGAGAGCGGGTTCGCCCGGACCCTGGACGAGGCCTTTGCCGTCGCTGCCGGGATCGGTTTCCCCGTTATCATCCGCCCCTCCTTCACCCTCGGCGGGACGGGCAGCGGCGTCGCCTACAACCGGGAGGAGCTGGCTTTCATCGCGAAAAGCGGACTGGACGCGAGCATGATCCACGAAATCATGCTGGAGGAGTCGGCGCTGGGCTGGAAGGAGTACGAGTTGGAGGTCATGCGCGACCGGGCCGACAACGTAGTCATCATCTGCTCCATCGAGAACCTCGACCCCATGGGCGTGCACACGGGCGAGTCGATCACCGTCGCGCCCGCCCAGACCCTGACGGATGTCGAATACCAGCGCATGCGGGATGCGGCCATCGCCATTATGCGGGAGATCGGCGTGGAGACGGGCGGTTCAAACGTCCAGTTTGCCGTCCACCCAAAGACCGGAGAGATGATCGTCATCGAGATGAACCCTCGAGTCTCCCGCTCATCGGCCCTGGCCTCCAAGGCGACAGGCTTCCCCATCGCCAAGATCGCCGCCAAGCTGGCCGTCGGCTACACGCTGGACGAAATCCCCAACGACATCACGAAGGAGACGATGGCCTCCTTCGAGCCGGCCATTGACTACGTTGTCACCAAGATCCCCCGCTGGACCTTCGAGAAATTTCCCGAGACGGAGGACGTGCTGACGACGTCCATGAAGTCGGTAGGGGAGACCATGGCCATCGGCCGGACCTTCAAGGAGTCCCTGCAGAAGGCCGTCCGCTCGCTGGAAACCGGCCGATTCGGCATTGTCGAGGCCGTTCCCCGGCGGATCCTCGATTCCAGAGACTTGATCGCCGGCCGGCTGAAAACCCCGAACTCCCTGCGCCTCTTCTACATCGCCGCCGCCTTTCATCAGGGGATGGCCCTGCCCGAGATTCAGGAGATCACCGGGATCGATCCCTGGTTCCTGGAGCAGATTCGGCAGATCGTGGAGGCGGAAAGACAGCTCCGGGAATCGCCGCCCTCGGACGAGCTGCTGCGGGAGGCGAAGCGGTGGGGCTTCTCGGACCGCCGCCTGGGCGAGCTCTGGAAAACCGCTGAGGAGGACATCCGCCGCCGGCGCTTCGAGCGGGGCATCCTGCCTGTCTACAAGCTGGTGGACACCTGCGCCGCGGAGTTCGAGGCCTACACGCCCTACTTCTACTCGACCTACGAACGGGAGAACGAGGCCCGCCCCTCGGACCGGTCGAAGGTC
>CAYWTL010000008.1:0-49073 GCA_964460245.1 uncultured Syntrophaceae bacterium
CATGTGGACCCAGGAGTTCTGGTCGCGGATGTTGGCCATCTCGAAGAGATATCGGTTCAGGCCCGCCTTTTCGCAGTTTTCCTGGAAAAGCCCTTCATGGGTCCGCGGCGAGCAGGAGCCGACGACCACGCGGGTCAGGTTTTGTTCCTTGATCACCTCGCCCATCTTCACGGCCGTGTCCTGGGAGCAGGTGAAGAGGTTGTCCGCCACATACACCACATTGGGGAGGGTCTTGCAGTACTCGACCACCTCGGGAACGCGGACAACGCCGCCGATGTTGATGCCGCAATGGCAGACGAAAACGCCCGTCCGCGGGCCGATGCCCCGAATGTCGTTTTCCAGCGGCAGTTCCTCCTCGCAGGTCATGGTACCCCGCCGCGAGGCCAAAAGCCCTTGGGCGCAGGCGGCCGCGCCGCTCGCCTCCATGACCGTTTCCGGAATGTCCTTGGGGCCACCGAAGGCGCCGCAGACGAAGACGCCCGGCCGGCTGGTCTGGACCGGATTCTCCAGGGAGGTCCGGCAGAAGCCGTGCTCCTCAAGCTCGATGCCCAGGGACTTGGCCAGTTTGGCTGCCT
Source organism: uncultured Syntrophaceae bacterium (assembly GCA_964460245.1). Taxonomy (GTDB): domain Bacteria; phylum Desulfobacterota; class Syntrophia; order Syntrophales; family Fen-1087; genus JAXDBM01. Next base: position 576 of record CAYWTL010000008.1, read on the forward strand.
CCTTCGGCGGCGTCAGACCAACGGACAGGACGATCATGTCGAACTCCTCTTCCAAGAGGGTCCCGTCTTCCCGGACGTACTTGACCAGCAGGTTCTTGCTTTGCTGAAGCTCCTTGACGGTGGAGGGCATGGAGCGGATGTAGCGGATGCCGTACTCGTCCTTGGCGCGGTTGACGAAGCGGTCGAAATCCTTGCCGTGCGCCCGGATGTCCATGAAGAAGATGGTGGGCTCCAGGTTCTTGGCGTGTTCCTTGCCGATGATGGCCTCCTTCGTGGCGTACATGCAACAGACCGACGAGCACCAGCTGTTGTCGCAGGAGGTGTCCCGGGATCCCACGCACTGAATGAAGGCGATCTTTCGGGGCTCCTTGCCGTCCGAGAGCCGCTGAACGTGCCCGAAATAGGGGCCGGAGGCCGAGAGGATTCGCTCGAACTGGATGCTGGTCACCACGTTGGGGTAGACGCCGAAGCCGTACTCGCCGCGCAGGCCCGCATCGAATGCCTCGAATCCGGGCGACGCGATGACCGCGCCCACCTCGATCTCCTCGTCCTCGTAGGTATCGTCATGGTTGATGGCGCCGGCGATGCAGGCCTCGACGCACTGGTAGCACTCGGAGCAGATCCCGCAGGAGAGGCAGCGGTTGGCCTCCCGGACGGCCGCGTCCTCGCTGAATCCGATCCCCACCTCCTGGAAGGACAACTTCCGCTCTTCCGGTTTCATGTGGGGATACTTTTCCCGGGGCGCTTTCGCGAACCGGGACGTATCCGCCTGGTCCGCCAAGCCTTGGGTCCAGTCCTTCTCCCGGCCCGCCTTGATGTCCTCGCCCCGCAGGTAACGGTCGATCGAGATCGCCGCTTCCTTTCCGGCGTTGACCGCCTTGACCACCGTGGCGGGACCGGTCACGACGTCGCCGCCGGCGAAGACGCCGGGGACGTTGGTCGCGAAGGTGACGGGGTTGACATCGAAATTCTTCCACTTGTTGATGGCGATGCCGCTTTCCGCGGGGATGAAGTCGAGATCCGCCGCCTGGCCGATGGCCGGGATGACGGCGTCGCAGTCGACGATGAATTCGGACCCCTTGATGGGGACGGGACGGCGCCGCCCGCTCGCGTCGGGCTCGCCCAGCTCCATGCGGAGGCATTCGATCCCCGTGACCTTTCCGTCCCTGCCGACAACGCGGACCGGGGCCACCAGGAATTCCATCTGGATCCCCTCCTCCAGGGCCTCTTCAATCTCCTCCGGGGAAGCCGGCATTTCCTTCCTGGACCGGCGGTAGAGGATAAAGACCTCCTTCGAGCCAGTGCGGGTGGCCGTCCGGACGGCATCCATGGCCACGTTTCCGCCGCCGACGACGGCGACCCGGTCGCCCAGGAAGACCTTCTCGCCCAGATTGACGCGCTTCAGGTAATCGACGCCGTGAATGACGCCCTGCATCTCCTCTCCGGGGATATCCAGTTTGCTGGAGAGCATGGTTCCGCAGCCGATGAAGAGGGCGTCATAGTCCTTCCGGAGTTTTTCGAAGGGAATATCCTTGCCGACGCTGGTGTTGAGGTGAATCTTGACGCCCAGGTCCTCGATCACCTTGATCTCCGCCTTCAGGACGTCCTTGGGGAGGCGGTATTCGGGGATCCCCACCGCCATCCAGCCGCCCGCCACGGGCAGGGCTTCAAAGACCTCCACGCCGTACCCGTTCGCCGCCAGGTAGTAGGCGGCCGACAGTCCGGACGGACCGGCGCCGACAACGGCAACCTTCTTGTCTTTTTTCTCCTTGATTTCGGGGATGTAGCGGGTCTCGGCGTTCAGGTCCAGATCCGCCACGAAGCGCTTCAGGTGCATGATGTCGATGGGCTGCTCGACCTTGCCCCGCATGCAGGCCTCCTCGCAGGGATGGTTGCAGACCCGGCCGCAGACGGACGGGAAGGGGTTGTCCCGCTTGATGAGCTTGAGGGCTTCCTTGTACTTGCCCGCGGAGATGAGGGCCACATAGCCCTGGACGCTGATATGGGTGGGACAGGCCGCCTTGCAGGGGGAGGTCCCGAGCTTGTCGATGGCGAAGCCGCTGGGAATCGCCTGGGGGAAATGGCGGTACGTGGCCTTGCGCTCGTTCAGGTTCTCGTTGAAATCCGACTTGACGGACACGGGGCAGACATTGGCGCAGTCGCCGCAGCCCGTGCACTTGGAGAGATCGACAAACCGGGGGGCCCGGGTCAGTTTGACCTTGAATCTGCCCGGCTCGCCCTCCACGGACTCCACCGTGCGGCGGGTCATGATCTCCACGTTGGGATGACGCCCCACTTCCACAAGCTTCGGGGAGAGGATGCAGGCCGAGCAGTCATTGGTGGGAAAGGTCTTGTCGAGCTGGGCCATGACGCCGCCGATGCTGATCCCGTTCTCCACGAGGTACACTTTCATACCGGAATTCGCGAGGTCCAGGGACGCCTGAATACCGGCGATGCCCGACCCGACGACCATTACCGCGCCGACTTTCTCGTTATCTTTCAACACCTTTTCACTCCTGTACGGATTCGATTCGAAATTTAAAGAACACGGATGACGCGCCTCGAGCACGGCCCATGCACAGGGGGGACCGCAAACCGTGCGAGCGGTTATCACGATTTCACACCCCTGTCAAGATCAGATTTCTTGCGGTTGGAAAAATCGGTAAAATAGCTGGAAAAACAGAAAAAACAGGCCTTTGTCCGGCAGGCTTCGGAACGGCTGCTCACTGCGGTCCCGAACACCGGAGCGGCCTGTTTCAGAAAGCGCGGGCGGAGATCGCCTGGCGTTCGGACGCATACCCTGCGCCCGGCAGGTGAACGGCAAAAGCGATGTACCGGCCGTCGTGGCTGAGGCTGATGTCGATGTCCGTCAGCCGCCCTTCCATGAAAACCCGGGGCGGGCCGGATTCGGCACCCATCTTTTCACGGCGGATTCGAATGAAAAAGGGGGAAACTTTCAAGGCCGAAGCCAGATAATGAACGGCCTCCAGGCGAAGCGCACCGGAGGGATCGACGGGACCGGCCAGTTTCATCGCAACGGCGCGAACATCGGCATCGGGCGGGGCCGCGCGGTAAGCGCCGTTCATGACCGCGACGCAGTGGACATGGCCGGCGGAGCGGAAACAGGAAAAATCGACGGGGCCTGCGGGCGTCATCACGGCGCCGCAGCGTGTGGAGGACCGGTCGCCCCCGCCGCCGCACGCAATCGGAATGCCGGACGGATTGGCCTCCCCGCGATCCTCGAAGCGGGATGGGTCGGCAAGGGCAACGGCATAAGCCCGGGGGGTGAATGCAGTTCCCGGCGTCCGTTTGACGGCCGCCTTGAAGGCGGCCTCCTTTGCGGCCCAGAGCATCCAGAGCACCGCATCGGGCGCTTCGGCGCCGTCGATCCGCTCCTGCTCCTCAGGGGTGAAAACACGGGAAATGAAACGCCGGTCCCGGCTTTTCCCCCTGTTTCCCGGATGGTTCAAATCCACAATATCGTTGCCGATGCAGGTCAAAGTACCTTTCCTCCATTCCGGCCAGATGCGCAACGATCTGACCCGCAAGATCCCGCTGTTCCCGCAATCCCCGCAGCCCGTTCCGGCAGGGCCGGAACTCCTCGAGCATCACCGAAAACGATTCGCCCCGTCGGGGCAGCGTCCCGTAGGCATCCTGTCCGTCGCCCCGCAGGTAGACGCACGCTACGCGGCAGTCCGGGTGGTCCTGAAGGAAGCGCCCGATTCCGTAGGAGAAATCCTCCCGGTTGACCCGGCCGGTGCGCGACCGCCCCCCCTCGGGAAAGACCATGAGGTTCTGCCGCCGGCGCAGCAGATGATCGCATTTTGCGAGGGCGCCGCGCATCTCCTCACGGGCGCCGCCCCGTCTCACTGGAATGCACTTCGTGAGATAGCACAGGGCGGCCAGGAGCTTGTTGCGCTGAAAGTTGTTGCGTTCCGGCAGGTTCCAGGGCAGCCTTCCGTATCCGGACAGGTGCTTTTCGAGGGGCGTCATGGCGTAAATCATGATCATGGAATCGACCATGGTCAGATGATTGCCGCAGACCAGCCAGGGGCCCGGATGCCCCCTCAGGAGCGCCGCCCACCGCTTTCTGGTTCCGTCGAGCTCCCGCACACGCCAGCCCGCCAGACGGATCAGGAGAAAATAGACCGGCGCGAGGATCCAGGCGACCGTCCATCCCAGTAACGACTGAAGACGAAGATGAAAACCCGTGGAGTAAGTCATTGCTTCTTTTTGACCAGCTCGACGGCGTCGCCGATGGTGCGAATCTTGTCGGCCTCGTCGTCTTCGATCGTAATCCCGAAAACATCTTCGCATTTGATGATCACATCCACCAGGCGGGCGGAATTGACCTTGAGATCGTCCAGTATGTGGGTAGAAAGGGCGGCTTTGTCCAGAAGGGTCGTGTCCTTTGTGTAAGCCCTCAAAATACAGATCATTTCCGTGAAAATCTGTTTCTCATCCATATGGAAACTCCTTTGTTGTTGGTTTGGCGTTCAATTCTCTTCCCATTTCCGGAAGATCAGGCAACTGTTGACGTCGCCGAATCCGAATCCGGCCTTGGCGACGACCTTCAGGCCGGGCATGTCCACGGCCTTCCGGGGGATGCGGTCCGCAAAGCGTTCCAGCTCGGGATGGACATCCTCGCAGTTTGCGGAAGGGTGAACGAACCCCTTGTGTATCTGCAGGACGGCCGCGACGCTTTCGATGGCGCCGGCGGCGCCGAGGCAGTGGCCGATCAGCGATTTCGTCGCGTTGATCAGGGGAAACTCCTCGGGCGAAAGGCCGAGCGTCGCGGACCAGTTCCGGACCTCCATGGGGTCGGCATAGGTGGCCGTCAGATGGCCGTTGATGGCGTCGATTTCGCGGGGCGAAACGTTCGCATCCGCGATGGCCCCGCGAATGCAGCGGCTGACCCCTTCCGGGTTGGGCGCCGTCATGGACCCACCCCGGCGCTGACCGCCGCAGTTCAGAGCGCCGCCGAGGACCTCGGCGTAGATGCGCGCGCCCCGCTGTCTGGCCGTCTCCAGATCTTCCAGGACCAGAACCGCCCCGCCGGCGCCGGGAACAAAGCCGCCCGCGGTGGCGCTCATGGGCCGGGAGGCCTGCTCCGGCGCGTCGTTGAACTTCCGGCAGATGACGCGCATGGCGTCGAACCCGGACCAAATGTAGGGCGAGGCCCCTTCCGAGCCGCCCGCCAGCATCCGCCTGGCCCGGCCCATTCGGATTTTCATCATGGCCTCGATAATGGCCTCGTTGCCGGTGCTGCAGGCCGACGAATTGGAGGTCACCTGGTTTCCCAGGGCCAGCAATCCGGCGATCCGGGCGCTGGTGCCGCTGTTCATGACCTGCTCGACGATCCGGCTCCCCAGCCTGCGGACCTTGCCGTCGTTCACCATCGGCACGACGGACCGGGCGATGGTGTCCATGCCGCCGATGCCGGAACCGATCACGATCCCCGTGTCCCAGTCCACCCGGTCGCCGTCGGGATCCGGGACCTCGAAACCGGCATCCCGCCAGGCATCGATGGCCGACACGGATGCGTAGCCGATATTGTCGTTGATGGACAGCAGCTTTTCGTGATCGAAATACCGCCTGCGGATCTTTTCAAAATCCTGCGGAATGCCGCCGACCTGGCAGGCGAAATTCAACTCCTTCAGCTCCGGGATGAAGCGGATCCCCGACCGGCCCTCGCGCAGAGCCGCCTCGAAGGCATCCAGCCCGTGGGCATTCGGCGCGGCCACTCCCATGCCCGTGATCACGACGCGTCTTTTCATAACCGGACCCCCATGCCGGCAAGCGTTCCCCGGCAGACCATCTCGCCGGTTTCCCGCTCCGCAACAATATTCGCCTTCAGGCTCCCCATTCGAAAATAGACCTTTTCCCCGCGAAAGACGATCCGCTCGCCCGGCGCCACGATCCCGGTGAACTCTACCGCTTCCGCGCAGGTGAACAGGGTGCTCACTCTTTTCATGTCTTCCGCCACCGCCCCCTGCCGCATCATGGAAAGGTACAGCCCCTGGGCGACGATGCCCGTCTGGGCCATGGCCTCGATGAGGATGACGCCGGGCGTGACGGGCCGGCCGGGGAAATGCCCCCGGTAGAAGAACTCATCCCCACGGAACCGGTAGGCGCCGGCGCTGTGATCCTCATCCAGCTCCAGCAGCTCGTCGATGAAGCGGAACGGGGACTGCTGGGGTATCGCCTTCAGGATGATCGCTCTCATCCGTTCGTCAGCCGCCATAGAGCCCCCCATTGACATGGATCACAGAGCCCGTGATGTAGCTCCCGCCCACGGCCAGAAACGCCGCCACCTCGGCCACTTCGTCCGGCCTGCCCATCCGCCCCAGGGGAATGCCCGAGAGAATCCGCTCCCGGATGTCTTCCGGAAGGTCCGCCGTCATGCCCGTATCGATGAAGCCGGGCGCAATCGAATTCACCAGAATGTCCCGGTCCGCCAGCTCCTTCGCGAGGGACCGGGTGAAGGCGTCCAGGGCGGCCTTTTCCATCGTGTAGGCAATCTGCCCCCCGTTGCCCGTGTGCCCGACGACGCTGGTGATGTTGATGATCCTCCCCCGATTGTGGCGGATCATGAACTGCCGAAGGATGCGCTTGGTCAGATACCAGGCCCCGCGGGTGATCGCCCGCTGCTCATCGAACTGATCGAGGCGCATGGCGTGAATGTCGGCATTCACTGACATGCCCGCATTGTTGACGAGGACGTCCACACGCCCCGCCGCCTGTTTGATCTGCTCCACCATGCCGTCGATGTCCTCCGCCCGGGCCAGGTCCGCACGGAGCAGGATCCCTTCGCCCAGCTCGGCCATCAGTGCGCCCGCGGCAGCAGCGCTGCGGCGGTAGTGGATGCCGACCCGGAAGCCCTTCTCCGCCAGCGCGCGGGCGCAGGCGGCCCCGATGCCCGTGGCGGCCCCGGTGACAATCGCGACCGGCCGGTCCGGTTGCGCCGATGTGGTCATGGCTGCCTCCTTCATGCAAAACGACGCACCGGCGTGCGCCCGTCCATGATGCTTTCGGGCCACGGGTAGCTGTCATAGACGATTCCGCGGAACAGTCCCGTCCGGGCTTGCCGGACCTCGGCGACGGGCTCGCCGTCGACTGAGATCGCGCCGTCGCCGATCACGATGCTGGCGCCCGAATCGGCCAGGACGGCAAAGCGCCGGACGTCGATTTCGAAACGGACGACCTGGTGGTATGGCCGGATCTGGCCGGTAAAGGTCACCCCGTCGCACCCGAGGGCCCTCCCCGCGCCCAGGCCGCCGCGCCAGGTCCCGTAAAATCCCAGGAGCTGCCAGATGGCATCCACGCCCAGACAGCCCGGCTGCACTGGGTCGCCGGGCATATGGCACTGGAAATACCAGGCGTCCAGGCGGATGTCCTGCTCCGCCACGATCTTTCCCCTTCGACCGTCGGCCTCAATCCGAAGGATACGGTCCACCATGAGGAACGGCGGCGCGGGCAGCCTTGCCTCGAACCCCGCCGGGGGATCCGCCACCAGGCTGCCGCGGGAAAAGGCGATCAGGTCGGCCAGGCTGAAGCTTTTTTTCTCCCTGAATTCCCGGTATGTGATTCTCATTCCGCTAAACCCCGGTCGTCACTGCTCGACCATCAGCAGCATACGGGCCCAGGTCAGGCCCGCGCCCACGAGGGCCATCGCCAGGCGGTCGCCGGGCCTCATTTCCTCCCAGCGCTGGCTCACGGCCGCGGGGGCGCCGGAGCAGCCGGCGTTGCCGAAGAAGGCCACGTTGTGCCAGTGATTTTCCTCCGGGATGCCCGTCCGCGCGCAGACGGTCTGAAGGATCCCGAGGTTCGCCTGGTGTCCGGCGAAGAGGAAGCGGTGTCCGTTGCGGCTGTAGTCATCCTGAAGCGTCCGGAGGGTGTCCGTCATGCGGCGGATGGCAAACCCCTGGACGGCGTTCCCCTCCTGGCGGAAATAGCCGGTTCGGGGAATCGACGCCTTCCGCCAGGCCGACGGTCTGGAATCGCTGTGGCAGGCCAGAATGCGAACGCGGGAAGGAACGGCCGCCGAGACGACGGCCGCCGTACCGCCGTCCCCGAAGAGCACGGCCGTGTTCCGGTCCGAATAGTCGATGCACCGGGTGAGGCTCTCCGGGTTGACCACCAGAATGTACGGCGGCAGCGATTCCGGCCGCATTCGGCTGAGAAAATGCATTTGCACGCCGAAGGTGGCGCAGGCGGCATTCAGATCGAAACAGGGTGCCTCGACACCCAGTTCGGCCGCCACCACCGCCGCCTCGGCGGGCGTGACATGATCCGGCGCCGAGCTTCCGGAAATGACGAGACCGACATCCTCCGGCCCGATCCCGGCCCGATCCAGGGCCATCCGGGCCGCCGCCGCGCCGATCCGGGCGTTCGTGTGGCTGCTCGCCTCCGTCGCTCCCCGGGGGTCGCTGTTCTTCGTGGCGCGGATATAGTCCAGAGAGAGGGAGGTGCGGCGCTCCTGAATCCCGACCCGCTCCATGATCCAATCGTGGGTCGTGCCGATGTCCAGATCCTCGAGGAAACGGTTGGAGATCACGTTCTCCGGATGGAAGTGACCCAGACCGTGCAGGTAAAGCGCCATCACACCAGCTCCCGGCCGATGATCATGTTCTGGACCTCCCGGACGCCCTCGTAGATGTCGAGGATGTGGGCGTCCCGCGCCAGCTTCGAAATCTCGTATTCCGACATGAATCCGTAGCCGCCGTGCAGGTGGAGCCCCTCGTTCGCGCAGAAGAGGGCCGCTTCCGCCGCTGCATTCTTCGCCAGCGAAGCGTACATCCCGCTGTCCGGCACTTCCGTCTGCAGTTTCCAGGCGGACTTCAGCAGGGCCATCTCCGCCAGTTCCACCTTTTTCCACATGGCCACCAGGGACTCCCGCGCCACCGGCAGGTCGCAGATGCGCTGGCCGAACTGGCGGCGCTCCCGGGTGTAGGCCAGCGTGACATCCAGCGCGCGCCGCGCCAGCCCGACGCCGATCGCCGCCACCATGGGCCTCGCGTAGTCGAGAACGTCGACAATGTAGCGGAACCCCAGACGCCGGTCCCCGATGATCTGATCGGGGGCGATCACCACGTCCTCAAAGGCGACGCCGGCCGTATTGGAAAGGCGCTGCCCCAGCTTGTCCTCCGCCTTCGCGACGACGATCCGGCCGCCCGCCGCGAGGTCGATCTCACGCGTCCGCTCGCCGTCGTCCGGCGGATCCTTCGAAAAGGAGGACTCGACGGGAACGATGGCGCAGCCCATCAGCGAGCTGCCCGGCTTTCCCACCTTGCAGAAGACCGTGAACTGGGACGCAAAGGATGCGTTGGTGATGAAGCACTTCGTTCCGTTCAGCCGGTACGATCCGTCCGGCTGCTTGCTCATGAAGGAGATCATGGCGTTGTTGTCGGAACCCGCCCCCGGTTCGGTCAGGCAGAAGGAAGCCAGCAGCGGCCCTTCGACAAAGGGGCGGAGAAACCGTTCCTGCTGGCCGGCGGTTCCATGACGGGCGATGATCACGTTGGCGAGATCGTTGCACATGGCCGACGTGGCGATCCCCGAATCGCCGTACGAAAGCTCCATGATGATCAGCGCGGACGACAGGGCGTCGATCTCGTAACCCTGGATCGCGCCCGGAATGCTCAGATTCAGGATGCCCGTCTCCCAGGCCTTGCGGATGATCTGCATGGGGAAAACGTGTTTCCGCTCCAGGTCCATGACCTGCGGCAGGATCTCCGCCCGGATGAAGCGGCGGACCGTGTCCACGTACATCTGCTGTTGATCGTTCAGATGAAAATCCATGGCTCAATTGCTCCCGAACAGCCGGGACGCCGAGGAGAGCGTCGTCACGGACAGGCAGTGGACACCGATCGACTTGAAGAATTCCCGCAGCGGCCGAGCCGGGCCGATTTCATAGATCCGATCGGCCTCCGCGGCGATGGCTTCCATGTTGTCGACCCAGCGGACGCGGCTCCCGATCTGGCAGGTGAGGGCGCGCAGCAGGTCATCGGGGTCGGATTCGTGGAATCCGCCGGTGAAATTCGAGGTGACCGCGACGGCTTTTTTCGCATCCATCCTTTCACGCAGGGACTGAAGGATCCTTGAAAATTCGCCTTCCACGGACCGCATGTAGCGGCTGTGAAAGGGGGCGCTGACATTGAGGGGAACGAAGCGGAAGGGCCCGCCCTCCTCCAGGACATCGACGATCCGGACCGCCGCCTCGGAAAGGGCGTCCGCGGCCCCGCTGAGCACGATCTGCTTCGGCGAGTTGACATTCGCGATATCGACGGGAAGATCGGACAGGGCGTGATCGAGGTCGTCGGCGTCCAGCACGTCGGCAATCACCGCCGCCATTCCGCCCAGGCCCGCCGGGGCCGCCTCCTGCATCAGCCTGCCCCGCAACCGCACGATTCGGACGGCATCCGCCAGGGGAAGGACGCCGGCCGCAACCAGGGCGGTAAACTCGCCGAGGCTGTGCCCCCCGTAAAGGGACGGATGGATCCCATGCAGCTCGCAAAGCCCCCGGAACATGGCCAGCTCCGTCGTCAGCAGGCAGGGCTGCGTGTACTCCGTCCAGTCCAGCCGCTCGTCGTTTTCGAAGCACATGGCGGCAACGTCCCAGCCCAGCGCATCCGATGCCTCCTCGTAGGTCTCCCGGCAGACGGCGGCGCAGTCATGGAAGTCCCGTCCCATGCCCGGCCGCTGGGCGCCCTGCCCCGGAAAGACCGCGGCCACCCTGTTTCCTGAAGCCGTCATTTGCACCCCTCCCCTGTGGAAAGTCTTTTCGGCGTCGGTTGCAATCAGGAACCGTGCCAAAAGGGCCATGCAACTCGGAAAACAATCTCATGCTCTTGCAATGATTAACGAATTATTTGCCGGAAGGATTTTTGCAGATCTGAAAACCGGGTGAAATGAAGGGCAAAGGTGGGAAATCCCGTTCGCACCGGGAAGAATGCTTCACACCGGGACAGCCCGGATTTCTCGTAAACGGCAGGGCATCGCCCGGGCAGTCATTTAACGAAAAAATCATGCGCCGCTGTATGCGGTCGCGAGGATTGACATATTCGCTTCAGCGATAAACATCTCTTCGATGCCCTACTTTCACTATCCAAATTGTAAGCTCTTGATCCTGAACGGAATAGATAATCCTGTACCGCCCTTGACGGACGCGATATCTCTCTTGCCCTGTTAGTTTTTCATGGCCTGGCGGTCTCGGATTTTCAGAAAGCGCCTCAATGCGATGGATAATCTTCCTTAAATCTTTTTTGGGTATCGCACGGAAGTCTTTTTCAACGGATTCTCTGAAATAGATTTCATATTTTGCCATCATTTTTCAGCCTCTTGATCATTGTTTCGTAACTGATTAAGGGCTCTTTAACTCTTTCCTCAAAAGCTGCAATGTCTTCAGCGTCTTCCGCCAGAGATTCTTTGATGGCATCATTCACTAATTTCGATAGAGACTGTGACGTTTCGACTGCCTTTAAACGAAGAGCTTTATGTAATTCCGGGTCCAGGTATACGGTGGCGCGTGTTGCTGCGGATCTCATAATATCACCTCCAAGTTGTTATGTGTCTATAACATCATAACGTCATAGCAGCAAGGATTTTTCTCTCTTTATGCGAACGATGGATCGTTGCAGCCCCTTGGGGCGGGGTCTGCTCGAACGGCCGTGATCGGCGGAGCGCGAATGGAGCCTTAAAGAACGTTTGAGCAGATGATCGAGAGCGGATAGGACGGATGGCCGAAGGCCAAGCGAGCATCAGCGAGCGGTCCGTCCTATCAGTGTAATAGATGGAAAATGTTCCGCCGTAAAATCAAATATGGATGAACGGACTTTCTACCTATGCTAAACAATAGCAAGAAAATGGAAAATTGCCAATCACCGTTTCTACTGAAACCGCACTTTGCCTTGACAACACCGAAGCCTCTGGTATGATCCGCACGGCGCCGCTTCAGGCGGTCAGCGAGGGAGCGGCCCGGAGACGGGGGACATGGCGTTGAAAGAGGAACAGCGGTACAGAAGCTGGGTGGAAGTCGACCTCGATCACTTCACCCAAAACTGGAACGAGATGAAGCGTCTCGTGGGCCCCGCCGTCCGCATCATGCAGGTGGTGAAGGCCGACGCCTACGGGCACGGCGCGATGGAAATCGCCAATGTGGCGCTGAAAAACGGCGCGGCCTGCCTCGGCGTCGCCAACGCGGACGAGGGCGTCCAGCTCCGGGTCAGCGACATCAACGCCCCCATCGTGATCCTGAGCCCCTCGCCGGATTACGAAATCGGCCAGATCATCAAGTACAACCTGACCCCGTCGGTCTCCGACATCGGCTTTGCCCGGGAGCTGCAGAAGCAGTTCCGCAAGGCGGGGATCAAGGCCCCCATTCACATCGAGGTAGACACCGGGATGGGCCGCGGCGGCACCATCCACTACGAGGCCTTCGACGTGATCCGGGAAATCCTCGAATTTCCGAACATCGTTGTCGAGGGGATCTTCACCCACCTGGCGGCCAGCGAGGTGACCATCGAGTACAACGACCGGCAGTGGCGCCTGTTCAAGGAGCTGCTGGACAAGCTGGCGGCTCACCGGGTCCGGATCCCCATCCGGCACATGTGCAACAGCGGGGGCATCCTCAATTACCCCGGGTTCCACCTGGACATGGTCCGGCCGGGCATCATGTCCTACGGCATCTACCCCTCGCCCGACACCGCCGGAAAGGCGAGCCTCGCCCCGGTCATGAGCTTCAAGACCCGGATCGTGCTCATCAAGGAATTCCCCGAAGGCTACAGCATCGGCTACAACCGGACCTACATGACCCACAAGCCCACCCGGATCGCGACGATCCCCGTCGGCTACGGGGACGGCTACGGCGTGCTCCTGTCGAACCAGGGCGAGGTGCTCCTTCAGGGAAAGCGGGCCGCCATCGTCGGGCGGGTCTCCATGGACATGTGCACCGTCAATGTCAGCCACATCCCGGACTGCCGGGTGGGGGACGAGGTGGTGATCCTCGGCCGGCAGGGCAGCGAAGCGATCACCGCCAACGAGATCGCGAACCGCATCCGGACCATCAGCTACGAGATCCTGTGCGCCCTGGGCAAACGAGCGCCGCGGGTCTTCCTGCAGAAGGGCAAGACGGACACCGTGGCCCCCCGCCTCCGGCGGGTCTTCATCCCCGACGAGGAAAAGTCCCTTGCCCGCATCGACAACATCCTCCGGCACTGCCTCCAGACCCGGGCGCGCAGCGAGGAGCTGGGCGACGCCATCTACTACGAGATGTTCGAAACCCTGTTCGGCAAGGAGGACCGGCAGCTCGAACTGCGGACGAACTTCCGTTACGACATCCGCATCGAGGAATTCACGGAAGCGGAAATGGCAACCGATCGCCCGTCCGGAGAGGATTTCAAGGTCACGACGCGCATCGAATACACCAAGGCCCTCAGCCATCCCGTCTTCATGATCGGCTGCGCCATGAACAACGAACAGCTCGCCGCGCTGTTCGACGACAAGCGGTGCGAGTACCGCTGGCTGCTCGGCCAGCGCGACGAGGCGATCACGGAAAAGGATTTCCGGGTAAGCCGCGTCTGCATCGACGACGATCCGGTCCCCATCATCCGTGCGGAAATCACGGACCGGGGCTACGAGGTCTGGTGCGGCGGCGAGGATCTGAAGAGAAAACTCAACCGCCAGGCGAAGATCGCGATCGAAATCGTGACCAAGAAGTCGAAGCGCAACAACCTTTTCTCCGTTTATCTGGTCTATCCCACACGGGGGCTGGACATCCGCTTCAACTACGAGGGCGCGCACATTCGGAATGTCCGGGAGATCAGCTTCTTTGCCGGGAGGAATCCCTCTCCGGCGATCACCCGGGTGAAGGACCGATCCATCGCGCTCCGGATCAGCGACGACGAGTGGATCTTTCCCACCAGCGGCGTCACGTTCGTCTGGGCATAGCAACGGCCCATCGCCGGCTATGAATCCGACAGCCGCGGCCTTCGGGCCTTTTCCGGCCCCCCTTCCCGGTCTTCCCACCGCCCGCCGACTGTGATATACGGCAAAACATTTCCTCGACGGTAAAGCCGTTGTAAAGTATGAAATGCGGCACGAACCGCAAAAAAAAAGGAAGGGGCGCCCCAGCCGAACGTGCAGCCGACCGGAAGCGATCCGGTGCGATGCCCAAGGCGGCGCGATTCCGGGAAAAGAAGATGAAAAAACTGCGCATTGGGATCATTCTGGGGGGAATGTCCTCGGAGCGGGAAGTCTCCCTCAACAGCGGAAGAAACGTTCACGACAACCTCGACCCGGAGCTGTATGAGGCCGTTCCGATCTTCATGGACGTCACAGGGAGGCTGTGGATCATTCCCTGGCAGCTCATCTCCCAGAACACGACGCTGGACATCTCCGACCACCTCGAAGAGGAGGCCCGCCGGATCGCCTACGAAGATCTGAAAAAGGAAATCGATTTCGTCTTCATCTCCCTGCACGGAAAGTACGGGGACGACGGCTGCATCCAGGGGCTGCTCGAACTCCTGAACATCCCCTATACCGGCCCCGGCGTACTGGCATCCGCCCTCGGCATGGACAAGCATCTCCAGCAGAAGATCCTGATGTCGGAGGGAATCGACGTGCCGCGCAGCATGGTCGTTTACGCACGCGACTGGCGGGAAAGGCGGGAGGCCGTTCAAAAGGAGATCCTGGAGCGGTTTTCCTTTCCCTGCTTCACAAAACCGACCCGCGAAGGATCGAGCGTCGGCGTCACCCGCGTGGACGATCCGGCCGGCATCGAGGCCGGCATCGCCGCGGCCCTCCAATGGGACAAGGCCGTCCTGGTGGAGGAGTATCTCGACGGCATCGAATTTTCCGCCATCGTCCTGGAGGAGGAGGGCGAGGCCCGGGTGCTGGAACTGACGGAAATTTACCCGCAGAGCGCCTACTACACCTATGACGACAAGTACATGCCCGGCCGCTGCCGCAAATTCACGCCGCCGAAAAACATCCCCCGCGAAACGGCGGACCGGATCCGGGAATCCGTGCTCCGCGCCTACCATGCCCTCGGATTCCGCTCCTACGGCCGCATGGACGGGTTCTGCCTGACAGACGGCCGGATCCTGATCACCGACCCCAATTCCTCATCCGGCATGGCCCCCTCCTCCTTTTTCTTCGAGCAGGCCGCCAGCGCCGGTTTCCTGCCCGGGATGATCATCTCCGCCTTGATCCGGAACGCCCTTGCCATCCATGGGGACAAGAAGGGCCCCCTCTGAAATTCAGCGCCGGGCATGGCCGAAGCGGGATACATTTTCGCTTGCACTGGAGGGGATTATTTGCGATGTTGCCGCGGATTCGAAAAAATGCCCGGATGCGCAGATGCGGGCGCTTTCAGGAGGGTATCATGATAAAAAAGCACGGGGTTGTTCTGGTCGCGCTTGCCGGCCTTCTGATCGCAACCCTGCTGCCCGCAGCAGCCGGCGCGGCGGAATTCGGCGCGCGGGGCTTCCTGTGGATGCCCAAAATCGAGGGCACGATGCGCGCGGACAAAGACGGAATAAAAGGCGACAATGTCGACCTGAAAGACGATCTCGGACTCGACGATGAACTGACCTATTCCGTGGAAGTCTATGCCGGAGCCGGAAACCATCACTTCAGCGTCATGTACACGCCGCTGGATTATTCGGCAAGTGCGAGCATCAGCCGGCCCATCCTCTTCAACGGCCAGGCCTATCAAACGAATTCCGTCGTCGATTCCAGCTTCAAAATAAACATGTTCGACGGGGAGTACCGGTACGACCTCGTCAACCTGGAGAACGCCCTGGGAGGCTTCTCCTTCGGGCTGCTGGGACGCGTGAGGTACATCGACGGCGAAACGAGGATGTCCTCCGCGGAACTGGGCGAGCAG
Organism: uncultured Syntrophaceae bacterium; assembly: GCA_964460245.1. Classification (GTDB taxonomy): domain Bacteria; phylum Desulfobacterota; class Syntrophia; order Syntrophales; family Fen-1087; genus JAXDBM01. The sequence continues at coordinate 16,462 of CAYWTL010000008.1, forward strand.
AAGCGGACGTTCACCGCCGTTCTGCCCATGGTCGGGGCGGGACTGCACATCGGGCTGATCGCCAACATCCTGGAGGCCCGCGTGAAGGGCGCCTGGACCGGCTACTCCGGCAACCAGTTCTACGACGCCACGGCGGAGATTTCCGTGACGCCCTTCCCCTTTCTCGACATTCACGCGGGGTACCGCGTCATGAAGCTCGAACTGGACGACATCAGCGACATTTACGCGGATGTGGATTGCAACGGTCCTTTCGCGGGAATTTCCATCGGTTTCTGAATCCAGGGAACAGCAGCCATGCCTTCATCAACGGATCATCGCGACGCCAAACTCCGGGTCGGCATCATCATGGGGGGAATCTCGTCGGAAAAGGAGGTTTCCCTGGAGAGCGGCAGAAACATCTACAGCAAGATCGACCGCCGGAAATACGATCCGGCCGCCATCTTCATGGACAGCGGGGCGGCCCTCTGGGAAATCCCGATCAAGCTGCTGATGCGCAACAGCACGCAAGACATCGAGGAGGACCTTTCCGGGGAGGCCACGCCCCTTGCCTATGAGGCGCTCAAATCCCGTGTCGACGTGGTGTACCTGGGTCTGCACGGCAAATACGGAGAGGACGGCTGCATGCAGGGTCTTCTGGAGCTTCTTCGAATCCCCTACACCGGTTCGGGCGTTCTGGCCTCGGCGCTGGGCATGGACAAATGGACCGGCCGGAAGATCCTGTCCATCGGCGGCATCGACGTGCCCCGCACGCTGCCGGTCTTCAGGAATCAATGGACTCCGGAAGGCCGCGAGTCGGTCCTGAAGAGAATCGCGTCGGAGATCGGCTACCCCTGCGTGGTCAAGCCCACCCGGGAAGGGTGCAGCACGGCGGTCCGGAAGGTCGTCTCCGCGGCAGGCATCCCCGAGGCGCTGGAAGGGGCGCTCGCCTGGGACGACACCGTCCTGGTCGAGGAATTTCTGACCGGCATGGAGGTCACCTGCGGGGTCATCGGGAACGACCATCCAGTCGCGCTCACGCCCTCCGAGACGATCCCGACGACGGCGATCCTTTCCCTGGAGGACAAATTCCTCTACGGGCAGGGCGAGAACAAGACCCCGGCCCGCCTGCCGGAGGAAAAGCTGGAAAAAATCCGGAACGTCGCGGTCCGGACCTTTCAGGCGCTCGATCTGAAGGGCTACGCCCGGATCGACATGTTCGTCACCGACAGCGGGCGGATCGCGGTGCTCGAGCCCAACAGCCTGCCCGGCATGACGCCCTCCACCGTCCTGTTCCATCAGGCGGCGGCCGCCGGGATCACGCAGGCCGACCTGATCGATCGCATCATCCAACATGCCCTCGCGGCGCACGCCGCCAAGAAGGGGCCTCTCTGAGAAGAACGGACCTGCGTCCTTCCCCCCCCTTTTTTCGCCGCGCCGGTCGTGAGGCAGAGGGACGGGATTTCGAAAAGACCCGCACCGGGCCAGGCGACAGCCGAAGGCCCCGGCGGCTGCCTTCCAAGCGACCTTGTGCGGGGGTTCACGGAAATCCGGGGCGGCGCACCAAAACGATCCCGCGCCGATCGACCTCCCCCCTTCGATCAAAGGCCCGATTTTTCCATCCAGACGAGCAGGGCGACGATGGCGATCGCAACCCCCGGAACCACCTGCCAGGGGCTCGCTTTGATCAGTTGCGGAAGGGTCATCTCACCGAAAGCGCCCCTGGCGAGGATTGCCCGGTCCAGCTTCGGATAGAATTGGGCAAAAACCCCCGCGCCGATCAGGACGCCGGCGATCCCCCCGAGCAAAGCGTCCAGGCTCCCCTGACCTGCCGCGCCCGCCAGGGTCCCCGGGCAGTAGCCGAGCAGGCCGAATCCGGCTCCGAAGATCAGCCCCCCGGGGATCACCGACCCGAAGGAGCCGGACTTGGGGTGCAGGGCAGCCAGGCCGAGACTTCGCAGCAGATGCACGCCGATCATGCCGGTGACCACGGCGGAGAGCATGACCTTGACAACGGTGAAATCCTTCAGAAGGAGCTGACCGATGATGACGTCGTATCGGGTGACCCCTCCCTTCTGGAGCAGGAATCCGAAAAGGAAACCCGCCGCAAGGCCGATCACCAGTTGAAGTTTTCTGTTTGCGTGCAGGCTGCCCGGCATCATCCGCATCACTTCGGGAAATATTGAAAAATCAGCCAGGCCGTCGCGACACCGCCGACAAAGAAGCAGAGGGTTGCGATCCAGCTGCCGACGGCCAGTTGAAGCGTGCCGCTGATTCCGTGGCCGCTGGTGCACCCCCCCGCCCAGCGGGCGCCGAACCCCAGCAGAAAGCCTCCGGCCAGGGAGGCCAGCCAGCGGACCGGGAACGACCCGCCGAAAGCCGCCATCCACCTTTCCGGCACCCACTGGATCTGAAACTGGCCGGACAGGACCGAGGAAGCGAGGGCGCCGAAGAACATCCCGAGGACCAGCATCCATTCCCAGTCGATCTCCGGGACGAATTTCCGGTAATAGGGCTTGTCGAGGGCCTTCTTCCCGCGGATGAGCCTTTCAATCATCCCGCTGGTCCGGGAGAACGCCGTGGAGCAGCCGAGCGCCCGGTCCGACAACAGGAAAGTCAGCCAGCTGAGGATCCCGATTCCGATTCCTGCCGCGTAGGGCGACCACCTGTCCATGCTGAGCCATTCCACGCCGCGATCCTCAGCTTCCGCCCGATTTTTCGGACAGCGACGGTCCGTGGGGAAGCGCGCAGACCGGGCACTCGGCGCCGCCCGTGGCGGCATTGTAACCCGTCATGCCGCCGGCCAGATTGGAAACCCGGCGAAAACCGCGCTGCTTGAGAAGGCTTGCCGCGAGGCTTCCCCGCTGTCCCACGTTGCAGATGGCGACGATCGAAGCCTCCGGGTCCAGTTCCTCATGGCGGGTCCTGAGGTCGGGAACCGGAATGTGGACGGCTCCCTCGATATGGCCCCCCTCGAATTCCCCGACGGTTCTCACGTCCAGAAGGACGGCCGGTTCGCCGCCGCAGATCCTCTCATTCAGTTCCTGAACGGAAAGCTGGGGAACATGCCCCAGGTGAAATCCGGAGGCGGCCCACGCAAACGATCCCCCTTCCAGGTAGCCGGTCACCCGGTCGAGCCCCACCCGCCTGAGAAGAACCGAGGCCCTTTCAACCTGGTCCCGGCATTCGGCGACCAGCAGCATGTCTGCATCGGGCGGAAGGATCCAGCCGGCGAAGGTGCTGAAGTTGCTCGTCAGGTCGATGTGAAAGGACCCCGTGACATGCTGGCCGCCGAATGCATCATAAGGCCGGATATCGAGTACAACCGCATTCGAGCCCTCGGCTCTTTGCGCAAAGTTGGCGGGATCGAGGGGCACGGCAACGGGAAGGATTCCGATCCGGGCGGGACCCTTCCGGTTGGTCTCGCTGCAGCGGCTGAAGTGGTCCGGGGCCGCGGGCATTCCGGTCGTCAGCCGCCGAATGAACGCCATCCGGTCCGGGATTTGCAGCGCGTAGTTGTGCTTCCTTTCGTATCCGATGGTGGACGTGCGCTTTGCCGAGATATCCCTTCCGCACAGGGAGCCGGCCCCGTGCGCAGGATACACTTCGCAGAAACCGGGCAGGGCCATCAGTTTCCGGTAAAGGCTGTCGTGCAGTTCTCCCGCCAGTTTCTCCGCGATCCCCGGAAACAGGTCCGGCCTTCCCACGTCGCCCACGAAGAGGGTGTCGCCGCTGAAGAGGGCCACGGGATCCTCGCCCCTGGACCGGTCCGCGACGACGTAAACGATGTGCTCCGGTGTATGGCCGGGCGTCTCCAGAACCCGGACCTCCAGGTCTTCGATCTGGAACACATCGCCGTCCGTCAGGCCCGCGTGCTCGAAGGCGCACCCGGCGGAGCGGGGGGCATAAATTGCGGCCCCGGTCTTTTCGGCCAGATCCATGTGACCGGAGACAAAATCCGCGTGAAGGTGGGTTTCGAGGATGTGCGTGATCTTGACCCCCAGCGAATTCGCCGCGTCCAGATACACCCGGACGTCCCGCCTCGGATCGATGACGGCGCAGCTCTTCGACCCGGCAAGCAGGTACGAGCAATGGGCCAGTCCGGAAACGAAAAAGGGCTGAATGAGCATGCCGGGCCTCCCTTGACTTGGCGGTCCGTCGAAAGCCGGGAAGGGTCATCCCTTCCCCTGCCGACGGTCCCGAATCTTCGCGATTTTCGACTTTTCGTCAATCGGCTGGGCGACATCGACCAGAGCGGCCCATCCATATCATATTTCCGAAGGACGGAAAAGGATTGTCAAATGCGTATTCCCGATGCCGAATCGGTCCAGTGGAATCACAACAGCATGATCCTGCATCAGACCGGGCGGAAAGGAGACGGATATCGGCAGTTCGCCCGAGATCGCCCCCTCACCGGCGCATCGAGCGCATTCGTATGGCCCGACGCCGCCGCTTCCCCGACAGGCCGGGCAGACGGCCCTTGCCGGAACCATGACCCGGGCGTTTCCGCCGCGCATCGCCTGCTCCGCCGTCAGCGTGATCTCCAGCGTCAGGTTCTGCATTCTGCCCGACTTGGGTTGGCCGAGAATCGAGAAATTGGACCACAGCCAGTCAAAGATCTCGTCGAACGACGGCGCGTAGGTCTGAAAGGACCTCGCCAGGGAAATTTCGCCGAAATCGACGGGCCTCCTTTCGGGGATCAGCGGCTCCGGCTTTGGGTAGGGTGCAGACCCGAAAGGCGTCCCCTGCCTCGCACGGCTGATGTTCCGATCGTACTCCCTGCGATCCCCTGCGTCGCTCAACACGGAGTAGGCTTCCTGAATCTGCTGAAAGACATCGCTTCCTCCCGGGTAGCGATCCGGATGAAATTCCTTGGCAAGACGGCGGTACGCAGCCCGGATTTCATCGGCCTTCGCATCGGAGGAAATGCCGAGAATCGCATAGTAGCTCTTCGCCATATTCAACCTCCCGTTCGGACAAGAAATCACGACAGATTTTCGATATGCGGCAATCGCAGGATTTTCCGTGAAAAAACCGTAAATCCACAAAAGCGATATCGAATCATACCCACCCCCTAATCGTCCTTGCTGAATACGGTCAACTGATCCTCCGTTCGCTCGGAGCAGTGCCCTCGCATGTGGAGACTGTAGCGCAACAGCAGCCGGATTTCGGGTATGGCCTCCGACACGATCTCGCCGTTGTCGAAGACTCTCACAATCGAGCTCTCGGATAAAACGACGGCGACGCCGCCCGTTTGATCGGTTATGGACGCCGCTGCCATGTGTCTGCTGTCAAGTCTCATGGGAAAATTGATCTTTTCAGATGAGGCATTGATGTAGCGGCAACGGGCGATCTCGAGGACAAGAAGAATGACCTTTTCCAGCGTATCCGCATTGACGTCGCGTTCGTAGGTCAGCACACCTTCGAGAAGGTAGCTGGTCGATTCTTTTCTCATAGCCACTCCAGTTTATACGAAGCCGTGTACATTTCACCGTTTTGCCCGTCCACCAAACGTCCCCAGGCGATTTACGGGGAAGACTTCCTGCTATCAGCATGATATTGTTTGGTATTCTGATCTTGCGATCGTAAAATAACCAGAATTTTCCCGTTGTCAAGGGAGCGGAAACGCAAAAATCGCTTTGCGAATGTTTGTCTTACCACCATTTCGGCGGGTTGTTCCGGACCCTGTCCAGTCAGACCGGGAGCCTGGAGCGCCCCTATACCCTCTGACGGATCCATGTGATGATGCGGCCCAATAGAGGAATCCGCTCATAAATTGCGCCCGTGTCCCGGTAATCCTGGTGGAAGGTGACCCTGCCGGTGCTGCAAGCGCGGCAGTTCAGGCTCGGCGCGCTTTATATTCCGCGGTAAACCGACGGCACGGCCGCGAACATCATCCGTCCGCCCGCTTGCCCATCGTTTCGATCCAGCGATCAATGCCGAGCCATTCTTCATAAATCCAGATCAGTGCGTCACGGTCATTTTCCGGGACGGCGGACGCGGCAGGGAGCAAAAGGGGCAGAAGGGCGCCGAGCAGGACCGCCTGACGGAACGACTGCCTTTCCAGTGCAGGCATCGACGCAAAAATGAGGACCCCGGCAGCGTTTCGTGCGTCCCTGTCTAAAATCTCTCCCCGCTGCCTTTGTAGCGCAGGGTGTGCGAATTCCTGCCGGCAAAACACGGGTGCCGGCGCGCACGCATTCAGGTTCGGAGCGGCACATTTGCCTGGGTTCAATTCTAACATACGCCGAGCAATTTGGCCATTCGAATGAGGCGGCCCCATTCCATGGGCCGGCGGCCGCCTCGATCCAAACGGGGAAATCGCTGCTTTCCAATGCTCCCGGGACCTCGAAAACCATTTCGTGTTCAACCGCCGACGCAAAGTCCGGACGCGCGGACGAAAAGACAGCCGGAAGGATTCCTCCTGACTACCCATCCGCCCGAAAACGCCGGTTTCGGCATGAGCCGTCAAAAACCGGCGGCAGTCAATCGCAATCGAAGTAACCGTCAATCCAAGTAACGCTTGACAGCATGAAAAAAGATCATATATTAGCGCCGCACAGTCGAGGGTCGGGGGAAAGGGGCGATGTCGCCGGGCATGTATTTTAATTCATTGCAGATGTCTCTCGCCGGCAGCGCCTTTCAGCAGGCCGAAAGGCTGGCAGGTCGCTATTTCCGGATCAGCCCCGAAGGGATGAAGGAATACCGTTACGACGTCAAGACCCTGGCCTATCTCGACCGGCACGAGGTGAACACGCAGGCCTTCGCCCATCTCTGCAAGTACCACTATCAGAAGGCGGACGGGGCAGACCCGGAGCGGGCTCTTCATTTCTACCGGATTTGCCTTCAGGACAACCGGATTCTCGATGCGGTGGAAAGGGCCAGTTCGTTCATCAAGCTGCAACCCCTGATGCTTTACATCGCCGCCCACGAGCTGGTCCACGTGATCCGCTTCGACGACGGTGCGATCAATTTCGACGCCCCGCTGGAAGAGAAGCGGCGGGAAGAGGAAAAGGTCCACGAGATCACCCGGGAGATGCTGGGACCCGCATCTCATCCGGAGTTGAACCTGGTCCTGGAGTGCTTCAGCAATCGATATCAAATTGGCGATCTGTGCCAATAAGCGATTTTTTGGAGGTGAAGGAATGCCGATCTACGAATACAAATGCAAGAAATGCGGGAAGGAATTCGAGGCATTTCAGAAAATTACGGAGCCTGCCCTGAAATCCTGCCGTTTTTGCAAGGGGCCGGCCCAGAAGCTGATCTCGCGGACGACCTTTCACCTGAAGGGTTCCGGATGGTATGTCACGGACTACGGCGGAAAGAAGGCGCCGGCCACTGAAACGGCCAAGGAAGAGAAGTCCAATGCTCCGCCCGCCGTCGATGCCGCCGCAAGCACATCCGATTCGACCGGCACACCCGCCGACAACAGCGAATAAAAAAAACAAGCTTTCCATTCAGCGAGCCGGTGAAGCCCTTCCAAGGGTTCCGCTGGCTCGCTGCCGATTTTCGGAATACCTTCCGTTTCCGGATCGCCAACACGCGCTTCTCTGTTCGAATTTCAGAAAATATTCACGAATGTCATGAGGTTGCAGTCCAGGCAGGGTTTGATGCGGGTCCGCAGCCTCAGGGGGTCTGCGTCGCGGGCGGTTCGGACGGGCGTCCCCGCTTCCGCGCCTTTCTGAGACACTGAATCATGAACTGCTCCACGTTTTCCTGGGAATAATCGTCGTTCAGAGGCGCGTTCAGGGCCTCCAGCGGGATCTCCACCCGGGCCGCGCTCTTGTGACCCCCCGCACTTCCGTATGCGCCGAAGGCCTTGATGGCGATGGTCCCGCAATCCTGACGGTATCCATCCCCGCGAAAAACGATGACGAGCCGGTCCCGGACGATGCCGGCGATCAGCACATAATAAATCTCCGCGATCCGGATGAAGAAATCGGCCACCTGGACGCAGGCGTCGGCGCTTTCCACCTTTCCGAGAAAACACATGACCCGGTCGCGGTAACGCCGGCGATTGTGAAAGGCATAGTCGAAGTACTTGAAGAACTTTTCGGGAATCTGATTCAACTCGATGCGCCGAATGAGCTGCCGGTTGGCGCGGGCATAAGTCAGGTAATAGGCGGTAATATCTTCGAGAATGGAATCCCGCTCAAAGTTGTTGGTGTCGGTCTTGATCCCGTACAGGAGCGCCGTGTAGAGCCTCCTCGGAATCCTGACCTTCGCCGTCAGCAGATACTCCATCATGACGGTCGACAGGGCGCCGTAGTTCGGCCGAATGTCGGCCAGCTCGGCGTGCCAGACGCCGGCGGCCGGATGGTGGTCCAGAACGATCTGTGGCTGAATGTGAATGTTTTCCAGCGTCTGGCCGAAGAAGGTGGGCTGGGCGTCCACAAGGGCGATGAGATCGTAAGACCCGAGGTCGCTCTTGTTCAAAAGCTGGATGTCCAGCCGCATTGCCCGAATGAACTCCCGGTTCTGCTGGCGGGCCACCGGTTCCGTCGCAATCAGGGCGCATCGGGCGATTCCCGATATCTGTCGCAGAATCTCAGCCAGCGCCATCGCCGACGCAACGGCGTCCGGATCGGGGCTGCCGTACATGAGGATGGCCGGCGCCCCTTTTCCCCTGACCATGGCCTTCAGTTTGAAAACATTGAGCGATGTTTCCTCTTTTTTGACGAGGATCGATTCAATGCGCTTCATGGCATGGCTGTACTGAGGGGTCAACCTTCTTTAATTCGTGCGGGTGCAAACACGCTCCGGCACGAGGGAGACATTTAACAGAAAGCATTGCGCGATTCAACACCCATTCTTTTTGCGCGGCCGGCGGATTCAAACCAGAAGAATGCGGCCTTTGGGCTCGGCCAGGACTTCCCCGACGACGGCGGCTTGATCGAGACCGCGGGACCGCATTTTCCGGACGAGCTCGTCCGCCTGCTCCGGCGCCAGGGCCACGAAAAGCCCACCGGCCGTCTGCGGATCGAAAAGAATATCCACCAGCCATGCGGGACAATCGGCGGCTGCATCGACCATGCCGGCACGGAAATCCCGGTTGCGGTAAAGCCCCGCGGGGACGATGCCGCTTTCCACCAGCTCGCGGATGCCCGAAAAAAAAGGGACGTCTGAGATTCGGATTTTAATTGAAACATCACTGTTTTCAATCATTTCAGCGGCATGCCCGATCAGTCCGAAACCGGTGATGTCCGTGCAGGCGTGAATGCCGAGGGTCTGCACAACCAGTTCGGCCGCGTCCCGGTTCAGCGTCGTCATGCAACCAACCGCCTCGTTCAGCAGATCGACGTCGGCCACCCCTCCCTTGACGGCCGTGCTCACGATGCCGGTGCCCAGCGGCTTCGTGAGGACCAGCCGGTCGCCGGCCCGGGCGCCCCGGTTCAACAGCACCCTGTCCGGGTGAATAACCCCGGTTACGGACAGCCCGTATTTCAGTTCGTCGTCTTCCACGCTGTGCCCGCCCACAAGGACAACGCCGGCCTCCTCGATCTTGTTCAGACCGCCCAGGAGGATCTGCTGCAGGATGGAGATGTCCATCTTCTTGACGGGAAAGCAGATGATGTTCATGGCCGTGATCGGGCGGCCGCCCATGGCGTACACGTCGGACAGGGCGTTGACGGCCGCCACCTGCCCGAAGGTGAAGGGATCGTCGACGATCGGAGTGAAGAAATCCACCGTCTGGATGATGGCCAGGTCATCCGACAATTTGTAGACCCCGGCGTCCTCCCCGTGTTCCATGCCCACGATGAGATTGGGGTGCGAGATCGGCGGCAACGACTGCAGGGCTTTGTTCAGGTCCTCCGGACCGATTTTGCAGGCTCAGCCGGAACCGTGGACCGTTTCGGTCAGGCGCATGGGTTTCCGTTCGTTCATTGCAGTCCCTTCTTCAAGTCAATCATCCGTCTTCCGGAATGCAAGGCCTCTTCGGCCTGCCATCATTCGGACCGTTCCGGAAAACCGGTGAGCCGCTTCTATACAACTTTCCGGAAACATTTTCAGCAAAGTATTGACGAATCTTCATAAATGTGCAAACTGGCCGGTCATGTCACTCCAAGAATAATCGACAGGGGGATATCCGTTCATGGCGTTGACCGAGAATCAGCAGCGCGGACCGGCAGCCGGCGAGCCAAACGGGCCGGGCGCCGCCCTGGCGAGGCCGTTCGCCCGGATTGGGGAAGCGGTGATCGAATGGATCAACGTTCTGGGGGCGGCGGTGATGTTCCTTCTCACGGCGCTCTGGAACGCGCCGCGGCCCAGGCAGTTCCCCAAGGTGGTGAAGCAGGTGTATTACATCGGGGCGAGGTCCATGACCATCATCATGCTGGTCAGCCTGTTCACCGGCATGGTCCTGGGGCTGCAGTCATACCATGCCCTTGTCAAATTCGGAGCGCAGGGCGCTGTGGGCTCGCTGGTTTCCCTTTCCCTGATCATGGAAATGGGGCCGGTGCTGACGGCCATCATGATCACGGCGCGGGCCGGTTCGGCCATCGCCGCGGAAATCGGCATTCAGCGCATCAGCGAACAGATCGACGCGTTGCACACCATGCGGATCAACCCGCTCCAATATCTGGTCAGCCCCAGAATCACCGCCGCCATCATCAGTTTTCCCCTGTTGACGGCACTGTTCGACCTGATCGGCATCGTCGGCGGCTATATCTCCGGGGTCATGCTGCTGGGTTTGAATGCCGGCGTCTACTCGCACAGTGTTCAGGCCTACGTGGAGATGAGCGATATCGTCAACGGCTTCATCAAAGCGATCGTTTTTGCGATCATCGTATCCACGGTCTGCTGTTACCAGGGTTATTTCGCGCACCTGCGCAAGGACAGCCGCGGCGCTCAGGCCGTCGGCCTGGCGACGACGTCGGCCGTCGTCACTTCCTGCGTGCTGATTCTGATTTCGGATTACGTGGTAACTTCTCTGCTGATTTAAGAAACATGGAAACGCCCCTCATCGAATTCAGGGATGTCACCAAGCGCTTCGGCCGTCGAACCGTGCTGGACCGCGTCAATCTGCGGATCTACGAAGGAGAGGTCACCACCATCATCGGCCTGTCCGGTTCGGGCAAAAGCGTGATGCTCAAGCACATCATCGGACTGCTGAAACCCGACGAAGGGACGATTCTGTTCCGCGGCAAACCGGTCGATGAAATGACAAAGTCGGAAATCGACACATCCTTCGCCCAGATCAGCTATATGTTCCAGGGGAATGCGCTGTTCGATTCCCTGACCGTTTACGACAATATCGCGATGCCGCTTCGGGAAACGACCCATCTGACGAAAGCGGAAATCGATCGGCGGGTGATGGCCAGAATCGAGCAGACGGAGTTGACCGACGCCGCTCACCGGTTTCCTTCCGAGCTGTCCGGAGGCATGCAGAAGCGCGCCGCGCTGGCCCGCGCCCTGATCACCGATCCCAAGATCGTTCTGTTCGACGAACCGACTTCCGGCCAGGACCCGGTCCGGAAGAACGCCATTTTGAGCATGATTGCCCAGTATCAGAAAAAATTCAACTTTACCGCCGTGCTCGTCAGCCACGAGATCCCGGATGTCTATTTCATCTCGAATCGCATTCTTTCCCTCTATCAGCACAAGATCGTATTTCAGGGGACGCCGGCGGAGCTGGAAAATTTCGACCATCCGTTCAAGGACGAGGTCATCAACAGCCTCGAAGCGCTGCAAAAGGAACTCACCGGCCTTTACTCCAAGCGCCAGTTCGAGATGCTCAATCACATCCAGTTGAAAAGGAACACGGCGCCGGAAGAACCCTACTGCCTGGTCGTTTTCAGGCTGTCCGGGCTCGACGCCTTCACGACCCGCGCCGGACATGATGCCGCGCAGGGGGTGCTGCGGTCGATGGGATTGTACATTGAAAAGCATTTCGGCAAGATCGGCGGATTTTCCACCCGCCGCAGCACCGACGAGATCATCACAATGATCCCCTATTCGAATCTTGACGAAACGGAAAGCATCCTGCAGATCTTCATCCAGGATTTTCAGCAGCAGTTTCTTCGCGCCATGCCGCAAGTCGCATGCAGGCTGCCCGCCGGTGAGGCGGCGGAACTTGCGATCATGGCCGGTGTCGCCCAGGGCCAGTCCATGGCCGACATCGATGCGGTTGTCGGCTCCGCAAAATCCCAACAAAAAGAAATCGGGCGGCTCCAGTGCGCCGCCGGGGAGTGAACGCATGAAAAAATACAATATGGAAACCATCGTCGGCATTTTTGTTGTCCTCGGTCTGATCTGCATCGGATACATGACGGTGAAGCTGGGCAAGGTGGATCTGTTCGGCGATCGCTCCTACACACTGATCGCCAAGTTCACAACCGTAACCGGTCTGAGAATCGGCAGCAAAGTGAATATTCTGGGACTTGAAGTCGGAAGGGTGGAACGAATCACCATCGACCAGGAAAACCTGAAGGCGGTTGTGGAAATAAAGATCAAAAAAGGGGTCAAAATCTACGACGACGCCATTGCCTCGATCAAAACGGAAGGGCTCATCGGCGACAAGTATCTCAGCATCGACCCGGGCGGCGGCGGCACGCTGCTTGCCGACAAAGGAGTCATCAGCGATACGCAGGCGGCCGTCGATATCGAACAGCTCATCAGCAAATATGCATTCGGAGAAGTGAAAAAGGAACCGGACAAGGAAAACAAGACAAAATAAGGAAAGGGAATCGGTTTGAGGAGGTATTACCCATGAGAAAACGAATGGCAGTCTGGGGCATGCTGATCATTTTTCTGCTGTCCGTCCCGGCCTATGCCGGAGTGCCGATGACCACGGCCGAAGCCCAGGTCAAGAGAGTGCTTGACGTGCTTCGGGATCCCAAGCTGAAAAGCCCGGCCGCCAAGGAAGTCAAAAAGGACAGGCTGCGGGTGATCTACAAGGACATGTTTGACGAAATTGAGTTCTCCAAGCGCACGCTGGCGCGCAACTGGAACCATTTCAACCCCGCGCAGCGCACGGAATTCGTGAATCTTTTCGAGCAGATTCTGGAAAAAGCGTATATCGACAAAATTCTGGACTACTCGAACGAAAAAGTCGATTTCTACAAAGAGAACATGATTTCCGGCAATCAGGCGGAAATTCAGTCGAAGATCGTGACGTCCTCCAAGGAAATCCCCATTTTCTACCGGATGATTCTGAAGGACGGCAAATGGAAGGTATACGATGTCGTTGTAGAAAATGTGAGCCTGGTTCAGAATTACCGCACACAGTTCAGCGACATCCTGGCCAAGAATACCCCGGATCAATTGCTGGAGATCCTGCGCAAGAAGGTCAAGGCGCAATAGTCAAGATCGTTTCACCTGTTTCGCCGGCACAGCAGCGTTCGCATGCGGCGGCAGCGGCGGGAATGAGAAACCGGGTCCGGTCCCATGAGATTTCACGTTGAATGGATCGCGTTCTTTTTTTTATTGACGGCCGGGTGCGGCGTCTCCTGGGCCGTTTCGCCCGCGACTTCGTCGCTGCCGGTTCCGCCTGCCTTCGCATCCGGTCCGGCCCCGGCCCCGTCCGCGGTCGCTGCGACCAATCCCATGGAGGAAGAATACCGGGAAGACGAGATTTCGGACCCTGATGGCGCCGGTGCGGTTCGGGAAGAAAAATTGAAGGTTGCCGATCCCCTGGAGCCGTTCAACCGCGCCATGCACGAGTTCAACGACAAGCTCTATTTCTGGGCGCTCAAACCCGTCGCCCTGGGGTATAAGGCGGTTGTTCCCGAACCGGCCCGGATCGGCGTAAAGAATTTCTTTTCCAACCTGGGATTTCCCGCCCGCTTTCTCAATTGCCTGCTTCAGGCGGATTTCAGCGGGGCGGCCACGGAAGCCGGTCGTTTCGCCGTCAACACCATCTGGGGCATCGGGGGACTGCTGGATCCCTCGTCCGGCAGGGAGATCGACCTTCAGATCCAGGACACCGACTTGGGCGAGACGCTGGGCGTCTACGGCGTGGGGCAGGGCTTTTATCTGGTCTGGCCGGTGTTCGGCCCCTCCAGTCCCCGCGACACCGTCGGCCTTGTCGGCGAGCGGTTCCTCGATCCTCCCACCTACCTGAGTCCGTGGTACGCCGGTACGGCGGTGGGGGTATTCGAGCAGGTGAACGCCTCCTCTCTGCGGATCGGCGATTATGAATCCCTCAAAAATGCGGCCGTCGATCCCTACGTGGCCTTTCGGGATGCCTATATTCAATATCGTCTGAAGGCGGTTGACGCCAGGAAGGCCAAACGGATGAGGTACGCGCCCGGGGAAGCGCAATCTTCGGCCGACGGGCCGGCATTGCCGGAGAGGGAAAATTAAGTGAAGAAAAAATTTCCGGCGGGGAATCTTCTTATCATCGCGCTGTCGGCTTTGTTCCTCTCGGCTTTCCTCGCGAAGACGGCCGTCGCGGCAGGCTTGTTCGGCGCGCCGCAAACCGTCTCCAGAGAGGACGGCGGCCTGAACACCGCCATCGGCTACTGGCATCACGAAGACACCTACGAGAACGGCGCGGAGCGTAAAATCAGGCAGAACACGATTTATTCCCAGGCAGCCTACGGCGCAAAAAACATCTGGGAAATATCCGCGCGCATCGGCATATCGGACTTGAAAATCTTCGACGCTTTCAGCACGGCGGACGCCTTCACCGCCTCGGGAAGAAACGATTTCGAGGAAAACTGGAAATTTTCCGGAACGCTGGGGGCAAAGGTCTTTTACCCCTGCAGCAAAACATTCGGCGTGGGCGCTTTCGTTCAGGGAACCTATTCTTTCAGCAATTTTACGGACAACGTCTCCGGAACCGGCGGCGGCGCCTCTTACACCGCGGATCTGAAAGTCAAAAATCTCTGGGATGTGAATTTCGGCATCGGATTGCAAGCCGCCCTTCACCGCGGCATCAAGTTGTATGCGGGACCTTATGTCCATTATTCGGAAGCGACGGCATGCACAACCACCTGGATTTCCGGGCATGCGCAAACAGACGAGAAGGCTACCCTTTCGAACAAAGAGGTGGCCGGAGGATTTGCGGGAATCGACATTCCCCTTGCCAAGGGATTCCGCCTGAATGCGGAAGGGCAATATTCCGACCGGCTCTCCGCCGGTGCCGCGGTGACCTACACGTATTGAAACGGGGTACGGAATCGCCGGCTGGTTTTCCCGGCGCCTTCCGCGGGTCATGCCCTGTTGAAGGGCCACGCCCTCCTCTCCCGCCATGGCGGCACCGGACGACGCCTGCCGGCACGGCTGCCTTTTCCGCATTGATCACATCAGCGGGTTGTGCTATGGATTTTGCACAAAAAACACAGCGGAGCGCGCATCTCGCCATGCCTGAAAGCATCCGGTATTACAGCACCAACCATACCCTGAACGCCGAACGGACGGGATCTCCGCCCAGGGGTACGGTGCCGTTCCGGGAGGCCCTCCTCATGGGCCAGGCCCCGGACGAGGGCCTCTTCATGCCGGAGCGGATTCCCGGAATTTCCCTCGCTGAGATCGCCTCCCTGCGGGACAGGCCCTATACCGACGCGGCCCTGCTGGTCACGAGTGCGTTCCTGCGGGGTGAAATGCCGGAGGCCGAGCTCCGGAACATCATCGACGGCGCCTACCCCTTTGCGGTGCCGCTGGAGAAGGTGGCGGACAGAAAATACATCATGAGGCTGGATCAGGGGCCCACGGCATCCTTCAAGGATTTCGCGGCGCGCCTGATGGCCCGGCTGATGGGTCATTTCAAGGGCGCAGGCAACCGGCTGAACGTGCTGGTAGCCACCTCGGGCGACACGGGAAGCGCCGTCGGGGACGCCTTTCGGGGCGTCGAGGGCATCCAGGTTTTCATCGTCTATCCCCGCACGGAGGTCAGCGGCAGGCAGAAAAAGCAGCTCGACACCATCGGCGGCAACGTTCGGGCCATCTCTCTGGACGGGAAATTCGACGACTGCCAGAACCTCGTCAAGCAGGCCTTTGCCGACCCCGGCCTCGCGGGGCTCAGCCTGACCTCGGCCAACTCGATCAACTTCGGCCGGATCATGCCCCAGATCGTTTATTACGTCTACGCCTACGGACAGCTCGCCGATCCCGGAGAGGAAATCTTGTTCTCCGTCCCTTCCGGCAATTTCGGGAATGCCCTGGGATGCGAATACGCGCGGCGGATGGGGCTGCCGGTCAAAAGGCTGATCATGCCGACCAACGAGAACGACGAATTTCCAAGGTACTTGGAAACCGGCCGCTATGAGAAGGTATCTCCGTCGCGGGCCTGCCTGTCCAACGCGATGAACGTGGGGCATCCGAGCAACCTGGCCCGTTTTTTCGACCTGTATGGCGGAACGGTGGACCGGAACGGCACGGTCCATCGCTACCCGGACCGGGCCCGCATGAAAGAGAACATTTTTTCAGTCAGCGTCTCCGACCGGGAAACCCTGGAAACCATCCGGCGGGCCTACGACGCTTACGGCGTGGTCCTGGAACCGCACGGCGCCGTCGGCTGGCGCGGGCTCGAGGCCTATCTGCTACAATCCGGGTACGCCGGTCTGTGCGTATCCCTTGAAACGGCCCACCCGGCCAAGTTTCCGGAGGAGATCCGGAAGACCCTCGGCATCGACCCGGAAATGCCAGAGAGCATGAAAGGGCTGGACCGGAAAACCGGCGAGGCCGACCCGCTGCCGAACGACTACGCGCAGTTCCGGAATTATCTGTTGCAGCGGCTGGAAAACAACCTCTGAAGACACCCGCCCTCACCTTCGAAAGGACAGGAGCCATGCAGAATTTCATTTTTGAGAACCCCACCCGCATCATCTTCGGACAGGGCCAGATCAGGAGGATCGGCACGGAAATCAAACCCTACGGCCGGAAGGCGCTGATGGTCTGCGGGGAAGGCAGCATTCGGAAAAACGGCATCTACGACCGGGTAGTCGCATCCCTGAGCGAGGCCGGGATTTCCCTCGTGGAATTCCCGGGCGTCCGGTCGAATCCGGTGCTGTCCCACGCGATGAAGGGGATCGACCTGGCCAGGCGGGAAGCGGTGGAGGTTGTCCTGGCCGTCGGCGGCGGCAGCGTCATCGACACGGCCAAGACCATCGCCATGGGCGTCCGGGCGGAACACGACATCTGGGACTACTTCACGCGAAAGCAGGCGATCCGGGCCGCCCTCCCCTTGCTGACGGTGGTCACCGTCTCCGCCAGCGCCTCGGAGATGAACCCGGCGGCCGTCATGACGCGGGAAGAGGGTGCCGAGAAATTCAGCATCCGGTCCATGCACATTCAGCCGAAGGCTTCCGTTCTCGACCCCACCGTTCTGTACAGCCTTTCGCCGGCCTACAGCGCCTACAGCGCCGTCGACGCGATCAGCCACATGCTGGAGGGATATTTCAACAACACGGCGCCCGAGTCGCCGCTCCAGGACCGTCTGGTCGAAGCGCTGACCCGGACGATCATGGAAAGCACCGGGATCATCCTTCAAGACCCGGCGAACTACAATGCGAGGGCCGCGATGATGTGGTCCGCCACGCTGGCCTTCAACGGGCTGACATCGGCGGGAATGGGCGTAATCAGCCTGCCCGTGCACATGATCGAGCACTCCCTGAGCGCCCTCTACGATGTGCCGCACGGGGCAGGTCTCTCGATCCTGACGCCGGGCTGGATGGATTATGCCGTCGAGAGCAATCCGAAGCGGTTTGCGCGGTTCGCCCGGGAGATCTTCGGGGTCGAAGATCGGGCCGACACGGAAGCGGCGCGTGAAGGGATCCGCCGCCTGAAGGCGTGGTTCACCGAAATCGGCAGCCCGACCTCGCTCGGCGAGGTCCGCATTCCGGCGGGGGACATCGACAGAATCACGGCAAACGCCTACCGCCTCGCCCAGGTCTGGCAGTTGACGGATTACACCCCCGAGGTGATCTCGGACATCCTCAGGCGCTGCCTGTAGCCGCGGCCCGTCAAACCCGCCCCGGGCGCAGGCTCCGGCGGCACTTATTTTTTGCACCCGGAAGGAGGAAAATCAATGCGAGCGGCAATCGTCGGAATGGGCGGCGTGGGAGGCTATTACGGGGGCAAGCTGGCCCTGCGGTATGCCGGATCCCCGGAACACCGGATCATCTTCATCGCCCGGGGAGCGCACCTGAGGGCGATCCAGGAAAGCGGCCTGCGGCTCATGACCGTGGAGGGAGATTTTACCGCCGTCCCGGCGCTGGCCACGGACATCCCGGTCGACGCGGGGCCCTTCGACCTCGTCCTCTTCTGCGTCAAGAGCTACGGCCTCGAAGAGGCGGCGCGCCGTTTCAGCGGCAACATTCATGACCGGACCGTGATCGTTCCCCTGCTGAACGGCGTCAACACAGCCGAGCGTCTACGGGCGGTGCTGCCGAAAGGCATCATCCTCGGCGGCTGCGTCTACATCAGCACGCGGATCGAAGGCCCGGGCGCCGTCCGCCAGGTCGGCGGCTCCTGCCAGTTCGTCTTCGGCCCGGAACCGGAAACGGACGCGGAACCGTTCCGGCCCGTCGAGCGTTTTCTGAAAGACGCCGGCATTCGGGCGGAGCTCGTTTCCGACATCCGCATCCCGCTGTGGACCAAATACATCTTCATCGATCCGATGGCCGGCCTGACGGCCATGCTGGGAAAAGCGTTCGGCGAGATTCTGGAAGACGGGGAACGGAAACAGATGCTGGCGGTGCTCATGCGGGAAGTCGCGGAGGTGGCGAAGGCCCAGGGCGTCGCGCTGCCGGAGGACATCGTACCAGCCACGATCGCCAAGGCGGGCGCCTTCCCAAAGGAGACCAAGACATCCTTCCAACTGGATTTCGAAAAGGGGAACCCCGTCGAGACGGACATCTTCACCGGTTACATGGTCGATGCCGGGAAGAAACTGGGGATCCCCGTGCCGCTGCACGAGAAGGTTCATGCCGCCCTGCTGAGCAGGTAGTCAGCGGCGGGCCCGCCTACTCCAGCGGGTGAATGCCTTCGATCTCCACCCTTCCCGAAAGGGCCTGCCGGACCTTTTCCCGGAAAACCTCCGGGAACCGCAGGCAGACGCCGCAATCGGAGCTCAGGTGGCGGGGAACGGGAATCAGCTTGAAGGGGATGCCCTCGCCCTTCAGGATCTTTTCCGCCTTCAGCGCATGGCTCACCGATACGAACAGGACGACGCGAAAGTTTTCTTGCGGCGTCATGGCCGGATCCCCTGACCCGCCAGTTCGCGGACCGCCTCCAGGGCCCTGGCGACCTGCTCCTCCGTATTGAAAAAGCCGAAGCTGAAACGGATCGTCCCGGTGGGATAGGCGCCGATCGTTCTGTGCGCCGCGGGGGCGCAGTGCAGCCCAGGCCTCGTCATGATCCCGAAACGTTCATCCAGCGCCATCGCGACCGCCGCGAGGTCCAGGCCTCGAATGCCGATCGAAACAACGGGCATCTGCCGGGACGGGTCCTTCAGTCCGTAAACCTGCACCCCTTCCAGGTTCTCGATCCCCGCCAGAAAGAGCCCGGTCAGCCTTTCCTCATGGGCCCGAATGCTTGCGACCCCCCGGTTCGCGACGAATCCGACCCCGGCATCCAGGCCGGCCATGCCGACGGTGTTCGGGGTGCCCGATTCGTAGCAGTCGGGCATAAAGTCCGGCTGCTCCTCCAGTTCGGAGCGGCTTCCCGTGCCTCCCCGCATGATGGGCGAGATCTCCTTTTCGAGGCCCTTCCGCATATAGAGCCCCCCCGTTCCCTGCGGGCCGAACAGGGACTTGTGCCCCGTGAACGCCATCAGGTCGATCTGCATGGCCTGCACATCGATGGGAAGGGCGCCCGCGGTCTGCGCGGCATCCACGCAGAACACGACGCCATGCTCCCGGGCGATCCGGCCCACCGCGGCGACGGGCATGATGGTTCCGGTGACATTGGAGGCGTGGGTCAGGACGATTGCCCGGGTGTCCTTTCGGACGGCCCGGGCGACATCCGCAGGGTCGAGTTCCCCCGCGGGAGAGCAGGGGACCACGGTCAGAACCACGCCCGAAGGCTCCAGGGCGCGCAGGGGCCGCATGACCGAATTGTGCTCCATGCCGGACGTGATGACATGGTCGCCCGGCTTCAGCAGCCCGCAGATGGCGATATTCAGGGCTTCCGTCGCGTTCTTCGTCAGAATGATTCGAAGGGAGTCGGAAACGCCGAACAGCCCGGCCAGGCTTTCCCGCGCATTGAACAGAATCCGTCCCGCCTCGATGGAAAGCCGGTGTCCGGAGCGTCCAGGACTTCCCCCCGCTTCGCGCAGGCAGTGCGCCATGGCTTCCAGCGTTTCCGCGGGTTTCGGAAAGGTGGTCGCGGCATTGTCAAAATAGATCAACGATTCAGGCATGATCCGGTTCATCTGTTCCCTGACAGGCGCTGCTTCGGCGGATCTATGCATGATTCGCCCCCCGCGCAGCGGTTTAGCCGCCCGGAATTCTCCGCCTCTTGGATGGAATCGTGAGGCAGGAGTCAAATTCGTTTTTGGCGATCCGCATCGGCCGGGCCGCCCCTACAGAAGCGATCTCAGCGCGCCAAGGAACCGGGATACATTCTCCGGCCGCGCGGTATGCCCCATCAGGCCGATCCGCCAGATCTTGCCGGCCAGCGGCCCCAGACCGCCGCCGATTTCAATCTGGAATTCGCTGCGCAGATGCTTCCGGACGGCAAGATCGTCCACATCCTCGGGAATGCGCACGGTGTTGAGCATGGGCAGGCGGCAGGGCTCCTCCACCAGCATCTCCAGACCGAGGTCCCACAGTCCCCGGACCAGCGCCTCATGGCTCTCCCGGTGCCGCTGAAAGACCGCTTCGAGCCCCTCCGCCAGAATCAGTTGCAGGGCCTCGTAAAGCCCGTAGAGCATGTTCACGGGGGCCGTGTGGTGGTAAACCCTCTGGGCGCCCCAGTAGTTGGCGATCAGGGAAAGGTCGAGGTACCAGTTGGGCACTTTGGCCTTGCGCCCGCCCAGCCTGGCCATAGCCCTTTCGGAAAAGGACAGGGGCGCGAGTCCGGGGGGGCAGGACAGGCACTTCTGCGTTCCGCTGTAGAGGGCGTCGATACCCCAGTCGTCCATGCGGACCTCGATGCCGCCCAGGCTGGTCACCGCATCCACCAGGTACAGGGTGTCGGACCCCGCCACGGCTTGCCCGATTTCGGCCACCGGGTTCACCACCCCGGTGGATGTCTCCGCGTGGACAACCGCGACGATCCGGTAATTCCCCTGCCGGATCCTGCCGGCAGCCTGCTCCGGATCGACGGGCGTCCCCCAGGGGAATTCGAGCGCGTCCACCCGGGCGCCCAGACGGGCGGCCACCTCGCGCATGCGCACGCCGAAAACCCCGTTGATGAGGATCAGGACGCTGTCGCCCGGCTCCACGAGATTGACGAAGCAGGCCTCCATACCGGCCGATCCGGTGCCGGAAAGGGGGACCGTCATGGCATTGCCGGTGTTCATGATCCGCTTCAGCATGTCCTTGATCTCATCCATGATGTTCAGGAAATGGGGGTCCAGGTGCCCGAGGGTCCTGCGACTCAGCGCCCGATACACCTCATCGGGGACGCAGGATGGCCCGGGACCCATGAGCAGGATGTCTTCGATGCCATCCAGCAGATTCTTCATGTCCGTTTCTCCTTTCACGCTTCGGCATGGCCGATACGATTCTGGATCATACCGCAAAGGCGCAAATTGTCAACGGGGCATATTAGAGCACCCATTTGCTGATTGATTTTTACAGAAACGATTGGCATATAAATAGTGAATGGAGAATCGAGTCGGTTTCAGTCGGCGGATTTGTGGAATCGACTGGGCATATGGAAAGGGAATCGGCTGTGGTTTCGAAAATCATCGACAACACCCGGCGCGTTTTTCAGGTCATCAACGAACAGTGCAAAAGGATTAAGTATAAAAGGGGGCTCATCAGGCCGCAACCGTGGATCATCAGGATGATTGCGGAAGTTGCTCCGTTGCGGTGGGTTGATCCTTCGGGTCGAGGCGGCGGAGGCGTTTGGTTTTTGAACGGCGGAGTAGATCCCCTCGAACCCGGCCGAGAGAGAGGTCTCGCATGAACAGCACCTTGGATATTGCCCTGGTCGGCAACTGCAGAATCGGGGCCCTGATCGACTCCGCAGGAGAGATCGTCTGGTGCTGCCTTCCGCGCTTCGACGGCGACCCCGCCTTCTGTTCCCTGCTCCAGGAACACGCCCCGGGTGAAGGGAAGGGCTATTGTACCATCGAGCTGGCGGATATGGTGGCCTCCGAGCAATCCTATCTCCCGAACTCCGCCGTGCTGACGACGCGCCTGACCGACAAACGCGGCGGCAGGATCGAGATTACCGATTTTAGCCCCCGCTTCCGCCAGTACGGCCGAATGTTCACCCCGATGATGCTGATCCGTCAGGTGCGCCGCCTTCAGGGAAGCCCGAGAATCCGCATCCGCGTTCGTCCGGCCTTCGATTACGGACGGGAATGCTGCGGCGCCACCTGCGGGAGCCATCATATCCGCTACGTGTCCCCCGACTGGGTCCTGAGGCTGACCACCGACGCGTCCATCACGACCATCCTCCAGGAAATCCCCTTTCTGCTGGAAGACCGCGTGAACCTGATCTTCGGTCCCGACGAGACGATCCCGGAGGCGATCGGGGAACTGGCCCGCCGATTCCGGTGCGAAACGCTCGACTTCTGGCGCGGATGGGTGCGCGACCTGGGCATCCCCTTCGAGTGGCAGGACGAGGTCATTCGGGCCGCCATCACCCTGAAGCTCAACGCCTTCGACGACACCGGCGCGATCATCGCCGCCATGACCACGTCCGTTCCGGAAGCGCCGGATTCCGCGCGGAACTGGGATTACCGCTACTGCTGGGTGCGGGACGCCTATTTTGTGGTGAACGCCCTGAACCGGCTGGGCACGACCCACACCATGGAGCGCTACATCGGCTACCTGGTCAACGTAGCCGCGGCAGCGACGGACGGAACGCTCCAGCCGGTTTACGGCATCGACGGCCGAGCTTGTCTGGAGGAGCGGGAGGTCGAAACCCTTTCCGGTTACCGCGGGATGGGACCGGTTCGGGTGGGCAACGAGGCCTACAAAATGCAGCAGCACGATGTGTACGGTTCCGCCGTCCTGGCCATGGCGCACGCCTTTTTCGATCGCCGGCTGATGCATCGCGGGGACCGGGCCCTGTTTCATCGCCTTGAACCGCTGGGTGAAACCGCCGTCCGGGTACACGACCAGCCGGACGCGGGGCTTTGGGAATTGCGCGGGACCCGCAGGGTACACACCTTCTCCAGTATCATGTGCTGGGCAGCCTGCGACCGCCTCTCCCGCATCGCGGCCAGCCTCGGCCTCGAAGACCGTTCCCGCCACTGGGCAGGCCAGGCGGCTCGGATTCACGCCGTCATCTGTGCGCAAGCCTGGAACGGGCGGAGAAAAACCTTCGCCGCCTCCTTCGGCGGAGAAGCGCTGGACGCCAGCCTGCTGCTGATGCACGACGTGGGGTTCCTCGCGGCGGACGATCCCCGCTTTGCCTCCACCGTATCCGCCATCGAAAAGGATCTGCGCAAGGGCGATTACATCTTCCGTTACATCGACCCGGACGATTTCGGCGCGCCCGTGAACGCCTTCGTCGTCTGCACCTACTGGTATATCTACGCCCTCGCGGCGCTGGGACGGGCGGAAGAGGCGCGCAGCCTGTTCGAGAACCTGCTTTCCCGGCACAACCGGCACGGGCTCATCGCGGAGCATCTGGATGTTCGCACCGGAGAACAGTGGGGAAACTTTGTCCAGACCTACAGCATGGTCGGTCTGGTCAATGCCGCCATCCGGTTGAGCAAACGGTGGGATCATGTGTTTTAGGAGAAACTCGTGAAGTCGCTCCGTTCCCTGCGCCTGACGCTGCGCTTCATCCTCCCCCTCGCGGTCGCGCTGGTCCTCATGGCCTATGCGGCCGTGCCGCTCGTGGACAAGCTGACCCTGCAGTGGTTCGTCCGGGACCTGGACATCCGCTCGCATCTGATCGCCAATTCCCTGCAGGAACCCCTCATGGATTTTCTGGAGAGGGGAGAACGGGCAAAAATCGGCATCCTTTTCGGCAATGTCATCAAGGACGAGCGATTGTTTGCCATCGGCTATTGCTCCGCAGGGGGCAAACTCCTTCACAACACCCCCACGTTTCCGAAATCCATCGCTTGCCCTTCGGCCGACAGCGTGAAATCACCCCCCCCCTCCATTCTTCCCCTGCCGCGGGGAGGGGTGCACGTCTCATACAATCCCGTCGACAATCCCGACGACCCGGAAGGGGTGCGGGTCGGCTCCCTCGTGATCGTGCACGACATGAGCTACATCGAGCGCCGCAGTGCCGCCACACGCAAATACATCATCCTCTTCTTCGTGGTGCTGGGGGTGATCATCTCCCTGATTACGGTATTCGTCGCCCATCTGAGCTGGCGGGGATGGATGGCCGGCGTCCGGGCCATGCTGCGCGGCGAGGGGATCGTGAAACCGTTCGCCGCCGAGGCGACGCCGGCCGAACTGAAGCCCCTTGCGGGCGACTTGCGCAAGCTTTTCCGGACCCTGGACGCGGAACGCCGCTTCACGGAGGATATCGCCATCAGCTGGAGTCCCGATTCCCTCCGCCGGCTGCTGCAGCAGCAACTTGCCGGGGAACGGATCATCGTCGTCTCCAACCGCGAGCCCTATATCCATGTCAAAAGCGGGGAACGGATCGAGATTTCCAGACCGGCGAGCGGACTGGTTACGGCCGTCGAACCGGTCATGCGGGCCTGCTCGGGAACCTGGATCGCGCACGGCGGCGGCAGTGCGGACCGGGAAACCGTGGACGCGCGCGACCGGGTCGGAATCCCACCCGAACATCCGGAGTACACACTGCGGCGCATCTGGCTCACCAAAGAGGAAGAAGACGGTTATTACTACGGCTTTGCCAACGAAGGACTCTGGCCGCTCTGCCATATCGCCCACGTGCGGCCGGTCTTCCGCTCCAGTGACTGGCGGCAGTACGAGGCGATCAACCAGCGTTTCGCCGACGCGGTGACCTCGGAAGCGGACAGCGACAATCCGGTCGTGTTGGTGCAGGATTACCATTTTGCACTCCTGCCGGAAATGATCCGCAAAGCCCTACCCAAGGCGACGATCATCACGTTCTGGCACATCCCCTGGCCCAATCCGGAATCCTTCGGCATCTGCCCCTGGCGGGAGGAGATTCTGCAGGGGATGCTCGGCAGCACGATCATGGGCTTCCATACCCCGTTCCACTGCAGAAATTTTCTCGAAACCGTGGACCGCTACCTCGAAGTCCGCATCGAACAGGAATCGTCGACGATATCCCGTCAGGGCAAGCTGACCCTGGTGGAAGACTATCCCATCTCGATTCAGTGGCCGCCGCCGTGGCAGGACACACAGCCTTCCGTCGAGGAGTGCCGTCGGGAGGTGTGTCGGTCGGCCGGGCTCGCGCCGGACTGTCTGATCGGACTGGGCGTCGACCGCCTGGACTACACCAAGGGAATCCTCGAGCGCTTTCGGGCCGTGGAGAACATGCTCGAAGCGCACCCGGAGATGATCGGCCGGTTCACCTTCATCCAGATCGCCGCACCGAGCCGCTCGTCCCTGGATGATTATCAGATGTTCGCATCCCAGGTCCACAGTCTCGCGGATCGCATCAACCGGCGATTTTCAAGGGGCGACTACCGGCCGATATGCCTCAAGGCGGAACACCACGAACCGGAGGTGGTCAACCGTTACTACCGGGCGGCAAACGTCTGCATGGTGACCAGCCTGCACGACGGAATGAACCTGGTGGCCAAGGAATTCGTGGCCTCCCGGGACGATGAGCGGGGCGTGCTCATCCTCAGCCAGTTCACCGGCGCCGCCCACGAACTGCACGAATCGCTCATCGTCAACCCCTACCACATCGAACAGACCGCCGAGGCCATCTATCAGGCGCTCGCCATGCCGGATTTCGAACAGCGGGAACGGATGCGCAGCATGCGGTCCCTCGTTCGCGATTTCAACGTCTACCGCTGGGCCGGCCGCATGCTCCTCGACGCCGCCCGAATCCGGCAGCGGGAGCGATTGGCCGTGCGCATCGGGGGAGCGTCATGACCCCTGCGACCGGCCCGTCTAGCATCTTCAGCCCGACCGGCTTGTCCGCGCTTCAAAGCTTTGCCGACCCCGCCACGCTTTTCACTTTCGACCTGGACGGGACGCTGACGCCGATCATCGAGGATCCCTCCGGCACCCGAATCTCAGTCGACGTGCGCGAAAGGATGGTCCACCTGTGCGGCCTGGCGGATGTGGCCATCCTGACGGGCCGTGCCCGCGAGGACGCCCATTCGCGCCTCGGCTTTGATCCCAGATTCATTGTCGGCAACCACGGCGCGGAGGGCATTCCGGGGCATGAGGAGCGCGAGCGTGAATACGCCGACCTCTGCCGACGCTGGGAAGATCAGCTCCGTGCGCTTCTGCCGCGCTCGCCCCGCAGCGGCATCGTCATCGAAAACAAGGGAGCCTCCCTGTCCGTCCATTATCGAAGGGCGCCCCGCCGGAGCGCGGCGCGCCGCGAAATCCTTCACGCCGTGCAGCAGATAACGCCCCATCCCAGACAGGTTCCCGGCAAGTGCGTTGAGAATGTTCTGCCGCCGGATGCCCTGAACAAGGGGGAAGCCCTCTTGCGGATCATGGTGCTTGCGGGTGCATTCCGTGCCGTTTTTGTCGGTGACGACGACACGGACGAAGACGTGTTCCGAATGAAAAATGAACGCATCCTCGGCATTCGGGTGGGGGATGGGCTGTCCAGTCAGGCCGCTTTCTTCCTGTCGGACCAGAAAAAGATCGCCCGACTGCTGGATGAAATCCTCGACGCGCTTTGATCTCCCTCCCGAAAACCGGTCAATTCGGGTTGGGATTGAAGTTTCATGACCGCAGAAGATTTCAATCTGTCGTGCTTACTTTTTCTCTTTTTTCTTCTAGATACCATGAATAATCGGTATTCCAATCACGGCAATGAACACAAACAGTAAGATCAGTTCTTTTGGGTCTATCATTGCGTTATCCAATCCTTTTCAAAAAATGACAGCCTGACACTATTTCATGAATTTGATTTTGGAAAGACCGCCGGCTAAAACAAATATGAAAAAAAAGACGATGACGAACACAAGTATGATGCTGATCCCGGCAGGCAAATCCATGACCTTGATACCGTATATGGCAAAAATCGCACACGCTGTTGCAAGGCCCTGAGACAGAATTTCGATCATCCGACCTCTCTCGATTTATTCCGAATAAAAAAAGCCGCCACCCGACAATTACGTCAGATGGCGGCCCGACCATCGAAAGTCCTCCAGAAATCTATTCGATTTCTGAACCCTGATTTATTCCTTTTTCATTGCCTTTTATACGAGTAAACTTGCATTGTCAACAATGAGATGAGCCTCAAAAAATATGGACGCCAAAACGAACAGGCCCTTTGATTCCTCATGTCGGCGAAAATTCACCCTGCACCGCTTTGCTTTCGCTTATCCATCCCAATTTTTCCCTGTTCATTTTGCGGTTTACGATGCGGCGGCCTGCGCCCTTCGCCGCACGATCCCCTTTTCGATCCCCACGATCAGTGTCACCATGAGACCGGCGGCCAGAATGCGCATCCACGATTCCGCGCCGATCGGCGCGCTATTGAACGCGGTGTTCATGAACGGCGCGTAGGTGAACAGCAGCTGCAGGAGGATCATGGCGGCCGCCCCCGCGAACACCCAGGGGTTGGAAAAGAAACCCACCTCGAACATGGATTTCGTCAGCGAGCGGCAGTTGAAGAGGTAGAACACTTCCACCATCACGAACACGTTCACAGCCACGGTCCTCGCCTCCGCCTCGGAGGCCCCGCGAAACGCGAGTTCGTACTCGAAGAGGCCGAAGGCGCACAGGAGCATGAGAAACCCGACCACGAGAAGTCTCCAGATGAGGACGCGGGTGAGAATGGGCTCCCCGGGGTCGCGCGGAGGGCGGTCCATGATGCCCGGCTCCTTGGGCTCGAAGACGAGCATGAGGCCGAGCAGTACGGCCGTGGTCATGTTGATCCACAGGATCTGAACCGGGAGGATCGGCAGAACGGCTCCCATCAGCACGGCGGCCAGGATCACGAGTCCTTCGCCGATGTTGGTGGGCAGTGTCCAGACGATGAACTTGGTGATGTTGTCGAACGTGCCCCTTCCCTCCTCCACGGCCGCCTCGATGGACGCGAAGTTGTCGTCCGTGAGGACCATGTCCGCGGCCTCCTTGGCCACATCCGTGCCCGTGATGCCCATGGCGACGCCGATGTCCGCCCGCTTCAGCGCCGGGGCGTCGTTCACGCCGTCGCCGGTCATCGCGACGCAGTTGCCCCCGGACTGCAGCGCTTCCACCAGACGCAGCTTCTGCTCCGGGGCGACCCTCGCGTACACCGAGACGTCTTCGACGATACGGACGAGCTCCGCGTCGGGAATCTCCGCGAGCGCTCCGCCAGTGATGACACGGTCCGCGTTTCGAAGACCGATCTGCCCGGCGATGGCGGAAGCCGTGAGCGCGTGGTCTCCCGTGATCATCTTGACGCGAATGCCGGCGCTGTGGCAGTGCTTCACCGCCTCCACGGCCTCAGCCCGCGGCGGATCGATCATGCCCTGCAGCCCGAGGAAGGTCATGCCGTCCGCCACATCCCCGTGATCGATCTTTTTCGTTCCCCCGGGAAGATCCTTGCGTGCGAAGGCCAGGACGCGAAGACCCCGGGCGGCCATGGCCTCCGCCGCCCGTGTGACCGACGGAGCGTCTAGGTCCACCGGCTCTCCCGCCGGAGAAAGGATCCTGTCGCACCGGGCCAGCATGGATTCGACGGAACCCTTGGCGTAAACGAGGGCGCCTGCCCCGTCTTCCCCGGGTGCGGCGTGCAGGGTCGCCATGTACTGGTGCTGCGATTCAAACGGGATCGTGTCGAGGCGCTCCCGCTTTCCCGTCTCGCCATCCATCGAGAGCCCGCCCTTCGCCGCGGCGGCAATCAGGGCGCCTTCGGTGGGGTCTCCCTGCACGACCAGACGGCCTTCCTTCTCCACCAGGAGGCTGTCGTTGCACAGCAGGCCGCACCGGAGCGTCTCCAGAAGTGGTGCGCCGGGAGTTTGCACCGGCGCCCCTGCCCCGGCCGTGATGCGTCCGGAGGGGGCGTATCCGGCGCCGCTCACGGAGAAGGATTCACCGCCAGCATAGATCTCCTGCACCGTCATCTGGTTCTCGGTCAGGGTGCCCGTCTTGTCCGAACAGATGACCGTCGTGCTGCCCAGCGTCTCAACGGCGGGCAGCTTGCGGATGATCGCCCGGCGACGGGCCATCCGGGCCACCCCGATGGCCAGTGTGATAGTCAGGGCCGCGGGCAACCCTTCCGGGATGGCCCCGACGGACAGGGCCACCGCCGCCATGAACATGTCGAATGCGCTCGCACCGCGCAGAAGGCCGACTCCGAAGGTCGCGGCCGCCAGCAGCAGGATGACGTAGAGCAGGATCCTGCTGAATTCGGAGATCTTCCGGATTAGCGGGGTCTCCAGCTCCGTCGTCGCGGAGATCAGGCCCGAGATGCGTCCCACCTCCGTGCCGTCCCCAATGGCGACGACGATGCCCGTGGACTGGCCGTAGGTGATCAGGGCGGAGCCATAAACCATGTTTTTCCGGTCCGCCAGAACGGCATCGTCGGCCAGGGTCTCCTGGCTCTTTTCCACCGGCACGGACTCACCGGTAAGCGCCGACTCGTCGGCCCTCAGGTCACGCACAGACAGCAGGCGCATGTCCGCGGGGACCTTGTCACCGGACTGCAGCAGGACGATGTCCCCCGGAAGGACCTCCGTCGAGGAGATGCGCGTCTTCCCGCCGGAGCGCAGAACGGTCGCCTCGGTGACCATGGTTTCGGCCAGGGCCTCGATGGCCCGGACTGCCTTGGCCTCCTGGAAAAAACCGATCAGGGCGTTGACGAGCACCACCCCGAAGATGACGCCCGCATCCACCCATTCCTGCAACAGGGCCGTGATGAGGGCTGCGGCGAGGAGAATGTAGATCAGAGGCTGGTGGAATTGCAGAAGGAACCGCATCAGGGGGCCGCGGCCCTTCTTTGCAGTGATGACATTCGCTCCGAACCGACGGCGTCGATCCTCGATCCCGGACAGATCAAGCCCCCGGTCCCGGTCGCTCTCCAGAAGATTGACTACCTCCGCCGCGGGAAGCAAATGCCATTTTTTTTCGTTCGTCCTTTCCATGCTCCAGACTCCTTAAATCAGAATGCCCTCAGCTGCAGTGCTTTCGCTCCGCGCCCGCTATCAAAAATCGCAAAGATTTCCCCTCGCCGCCGCCGGGCATGGCGGCGTGAATGACGAAACGGAAAAAAACGGCAATCGGGGCAAATACCATCGGCGGGGCCGGCGGGCGGGAGCTGCGCCTTCGACAACGTCATCCGCGGGGCAAACCCAAAAACACTAAGGACGGCCGCAGACAACACTACCTCGTCTTTTATAGCATAAAGCGAACGGATATGCCATCGCGATCATGAATCCGCTCCCATGCACCGAAAGGCTGCCGCTATTGACAGGACCGGTCTTTTGGCATATACGGGACACAATCGGTCAGCCGGGCTTTTTCGGCGACCCCAACCAGAGAAAGGAGAGGACAATGAAGAGACTTTCTATCATCGGATGCATCGTGGCGGTGTGCCTGTTTGCCGGCTCCGCCTACGCGGCGGATCGGGGGATGTACGTCGGGATCGGGGGCACCTATGCGCTGGAGAATTTCGATTCCGGAGAATTCGACAACGTGCGGCCGTACGGCTTCGATCCGTCCTTCGACAACTCCTGGGGCATCAACGGCAAGATCGGCTACAAGATCCATCCGGTCGTTTCCGTTGAAGCCGTCTTCGAGTATCTGTCCGGTTTCAACGCCAGCGAAACCGTCAACTGGGGCAATCACCGGGCCACCTTCGACGCAGATCTGGACGTGTTCACGATCATGGCCGCGGCGAAAGTCTTTCCGCCCCTGCCCGGGATCGTCAAGCCCTACTTCGTCGCCGGTCTGGGCCTGATGAGGGCGTCCTTCGACACGACGGTCAGCGCTCCCGGGTACCTGCCGACATCGACATCGACCGACGAGACGGATCCCTGCGCCAAGATCGGATTCGGCGCCGACATCTACATCAACCCGACTCTGTCCGTGAACCTGGAGGCGGCCTATACCTCGGGTTTCGGCGATCTGGACACGGTCCGCTACTTCACGATCGGCGCCGGTTTGGGGTTTCACTTCTAATCGCAGGGGAATCTTGACGCCCGGGCGATCCTGAAGATCGGGATCGCCCGTCAGGCACGCTCGCCCGCCTTGCGGAGGAGCAGTTCCCAGTCCTCGTCGACCATCTTCTGGATCTGCTCGAGGTCCGCGTCGGTCAGGTGCCGGAAGCGCCCCTGGAGCTTGAAATACTCGCGGACGAGATATTCACGGGGCTTGTAGTTGATGGTGTACCGCAGGCCGTTCTCGACCTCGTAAAGGGGAAAGATGTTGGTCTGGACGGCCATGCGGGCGATCTTGACGGACATCTCCGAGGGAATGCGCCAGCCCGTCGGGCAGCTCGCGTAGATGTGAATGAACCGCGAGCCCTTCACCTCCTTCGCTTTGCGGGCCTTCCGGAGCAGGTCGTCCGGAAAGGCGATGCTGGCCGTCGCCGCGTAGGGGATCCGGTGGGCCACCAGGGCCTCCACGATGTTCTTCTTGCGCAGCTTTTTCCAGTCCGCGCCGGTTGTGGTCGTCGTCCAGGCCCCGTAGGGCGTGGACGAGCTGCGCTGAATGCCCGTGTTCATATAGGCTTCGTTGTCGTAGCAGACGTAGATGAAGTCCTCGTTGCGCTCCACGGCGCCGGAGAGCGCCTGAAAACCGATGTCGAAGGTGCCGCCGTCGCCGGCCCAGGTGACCACCGTCGTTTCCGTATCCCCCTTCATGTCCAGGGCGGCCCGGACCCCGGTGGCCGTCGCACCCCCCGTCTCGAAGGCCGCGTGGATCACCGGGATGTTCAGCGTGGACTGGGGATAGGGCCCCGCGATCACCGACCAGCAGCAGGCCGGCAGCACCATCATGGTTTTCTCCCCCAGGGCCTTGAGCAGGAAGCGCATGGCGATCGTGGCGCCGCAGCCGGGACAACCGACGTGCCCCGAATGGACGTATTCCCGGTCCATGATGTCCGTCATAATGTCTTCAGTCGGCATGATTGACCTCCTTCAGGCCCATCCAGATGCTCTCCCGTTGCGGCGCTTCGCTTTCCTTGACCTGCCGGTAGATTTCCGCCAGCAATGCGGGCGTGACGTCCCGGCCGCCGATACCGGCAACAAAGCCGAAAACGGGCGGGTGGTCCGGAACGTTGCACAGGGCGGCCCGCACTTCCTGGGCGAAGATGCCGCCGGCGCCGAACGAAAAATTCCGGTCGATGACGGCCACTTTCTTCGCGGACTTCAGCGCCCGACGGACCCGCTCGAAGGGAAAGGGGCGCAGGAGCTTGAGCTTCAGGATCCCCGCCTTTTCCCCCTTCGACCGCAATTCATCCACCACGAGACGGCAGGTGCTCGTCACCGTTCCGGTCGTGACGAAGACGATCTCTGCATCTTCGCAGCCGATGGCCTCCACCGGCCC
>CAYWTL010000008.1:49173-53033 GCA_964460245.1 uncultured Syntrophaceae bacterium
AGCGTCGTGTCAAGGACTTCCTGGCCGTCCTCGCAGTACATCTGGATCCAGCCGGTGTCCCGCTGGGCGAGGCTGTCCGTCTGGTCGATCCAGATGTTCCAGCCCGGCGCGAGCGCCCGGTTGACCTCGGCCATGACGATGGGGAGCCTGGCGCCGGCCGCCCAGTGGAGCAGTTCGTGCATCAGGGCCAGCCCCTGCCCGGAGGTGGCGGTGAAGGTCCGGACTCCTGCGGTCTGGGCGCCGATCAGCGCGGCCATGCAGGAATGCTCACTCTCCACTCGAAGGAATTTGGCGTTCATCGCCCCCTTGGTGCAGTATTCCGACAGGATCTCCACGATGTGGGTCTGCGGCGTGATCGGATAGGCGGAGATCACCTGCACCTTCGCCAGCCGCACCGCTTCCGCCACCGCATGGCTTCCTTCCAGGACGCGTTTCATGACTTCTCCTCCTCAAGCGACATGGCATTGCGCGGGCATTCCACCACGCACAGGCCGCACCCCTTGCAGTAGTCGTAGTTGATGTGCCGTCCCTGATGGTCCTTGTCCCGAATCACCGCGGTGTCCGGACAGAAGATGAAGCAGTTGTCGCACTGGTTGCACAGGCCACAGTTGAAGCAGCGCTCCGACTCCTTCATGGCCAGGTGGGCGGAAATCTTCAGGTCGATCTCCTCGAACGAACGGATCCGCTCGTCCCGGAGCAGGCGCGGCTGGGTCACCCGGGGGATGAACTGGAAGTGATCGGTGTTGATTTCCTCGTAGCGGACCACGTGGGGGTTCCGCAGCCGCCGCTCCCCGCCCATGTAGATCTCCATGGAAAGCGACGGCCCGCCGCCGACCCGGCAGGAATCCAGCTTCGGTACGATTGCGTCGATCCCTTCCCGAAAAAGGGTGTCCAACGCCATGGCCGCCTGCTTGCCCGAAGCGACGGCGTGGACCACGCTCCGGGTGTCGTTGGTCAGGTCTCCGCCGAAGGCCGTTACGGCGCCCGGCTGCCCGTGCACCAGGACGGCGTGGCTCAGCCGCAGCAGGCCCGGTGTGTCTTCCGGTGGCCGGTGCCAGGGTTCCGCGGCCCCGGCGCCGATCGCCTTGAAGACCCTCTCCACGCGGACCTGCCGGGTTTTTCCGGCCTCGGGCACGACGCGCCCTCGACCGCCTTCCTCGCCGGCGATCTTCATTTCCTGAAGCGTAAGAATGACCCCGTCCCCGTCCGCGGCCACAGTCGCCGGCGCCACCAGCTCCTGCAGCTCCACGCCCTCCTCCAGGGCCATTTCCACCTCCAGATCGAACGCGGGCATGTCCCGGCGGCGCCTTCGGTAGAGAAGCAGCGCCTTTCCGCCCAGCCGCACGATGCTGCGCGCCACGTCGACGGCCGTGTTGCCGCCGCCGACGACCGCCGAGACCCCCCCGCAGGACGGATTCCCGCCCGCACGCAGCGTGCGCAGGAAATCCAGGCCCTCGCCGACCTGCGGCAGCTCCTCTCCGGGCGCCTGCAGCGACATCCCCCGGCCGTGGCCGCAGCCGATGAAGACGGCGTCGTAGTCCCTCTTCAGCTCTGCCAGCGCCTCCGGTCCTACCGGCTTTCCCGTGAAGAACGTGACGCCCAGGGCCTCGATCTGCTGCAGGTCGTGGCAGAGCGCGTTCAACGGCAGGCGGTACGCGGGGATCCCCCAGCGCAGCACGCCGCCCGCCTCGAACGAGGCCTCGAAGACATGGCAGTCATAGCCCAGCAGGGACAGAAACCACGCCGCCGAAAGACCCGCCGGTCCGGCGCCGACCACAGCAACTTTCCGCTGCTGCGCAGGCCGCCGCTCCATCTCCGGCGCGATCCGGTAGCGGATCGCCGTATCGGCGAGAAAGCGCTCGAGGCTGTGGATGGCCACGGCCGCGTCGAACTCCCGGCGGTTGCACCGGTCCTCGCAGGGGTGAAAGCAGACGCGCCCGCAGACCGACGGCAGGGGGTTCTCCCGCAGGATCGCCTCCCAGGCCTCCTTGAAGAGTCCCTGCGCGGCCAGCATCTCGATGCGGGCGATGTCTTCACCGGCCGGACAGGCGGCGCTGCAGGGCGAGGTTTTCTCGTCGTACCGCGGACGCAGGAACCGCCAGGAACCGGTCTTGTTGCTCTCCGTCGTGAGATAGGTTCGCGGCATGTAGAGGGGTATGGGCTTCATGGCTTCGTTCCTCATCGGTTCCCCGCTTTGCTATTCGATCACGCCCGCCAGGCAGACCTGAGAAAAGGCCTCCCGGGCCGCCTCGATGTTGCGCTCCGCCTCGGTCTGGAT
The DNA here is from genome assembly GCA_964460245.1 of uncultured Syntrophaceae bacterium. GTDB lineage: Bacteria > Desulfobacterota > Syntrophia > Syntrophales > Fen-1087 > JAXDBM01. The sequence goes on from CAYWTL010000008.1 coordinate 51,452, forward strand.
GTCTTCCCGAATGGCTTCCGCCACGGCCTCCAGGGGCGGCATTTCCAGCACCCGGGCAAAGGCGCCGATCATGGTCGTGTTGACGATGGGATGGGTCCGCGTCCCCAGCTTGTGTTGAATGGCGATCCGGTTCGCATCCACGTGGGCGAGACGGAAGCCGGCGAAGGGCGCGAGGTCGGCGGGCGCCGACGGGCTGTTGATCAGGATCCAGCCGCCCGGCTTGAGGCCCCGGGTGACGCTGATGCTGTGCAGGAGGGTCTGGTCCTGAACGGCGACATGGTCGGGCTCCGTGACATTGGTCCGGAGCAGGATCTTCTTCCGGTCCAGGCGGACATAGGCCTCGACGGGCGCTCCGCGCCGCTCGACTCCGAAGAATGGGAAGCTCTGCACCTGCCAGCCTGCCTGGAAAAAGGCCTTGGCCAGCAGGATGGTGGCCACCACGGTCCCCTGCCCGCCCCGCCCGTGAAAACGGATTTCGATCATCGGGGTCCCCCTGTCAGGCTTTGTTCCAGACGACCACGACGGCCCGGGCCGGCTGGTCGGTCAGAGACCGGAAACTGTGGTTCAGGGAGGAATCGAAATACAGGGCATCGCCCGCGGAGAGGGTTTCCACGCGGTCGTTGGTGCGGAATTCGAGCGTGCCCTCCAGCAGGAACAGGAATTCCTCCCCCTCGTGGCTGGTGAAGACCATGTCGGCGGTCTCCATGGGAACGAAGTCCACCCGCAGCGGCTCCATGTGCTTGCCGGGCATTCGGGCCTCGAGGGATTCGTAGACGTAATCGACCTCGCCCTCCCGGTGGTGGGGCCGCCGCTTGACGCGGACCCGCTCCCCCGCCCGGGTGATGGAGACCTGTTCCACCGGGGCCTCGTCCTGGAAGAAATACGTCATGCCCACATTCAGCGCCTTGGCGAGTTTGAGCAGGGTCGCCACCGGCGGCATGACCTCGTCCGCCTCGATTTCCTCAAGAACGGTCCGGGTCAACCCGGTCTTGGCGGCCAGGTCCTGCAGGGTAAAAAAATTCTTTTCCCGAAGTTCCCTGATCTTGACGCCGATCCTGAACTCTTCGGCGGCGGATCCGGCTTGCGCGTCCTGTGTCATCTTGTCACCTCCCGCAAAAAGGTCCCAAGCGGAACCGAACCAAGGCATGTGAAACAGTCCTGCCCCACCCCCTGTTCACTACTTTTGATGATGCTCCCGGAAAATCCCGGTGTCAAGCAAAATGAGAAGCGTGAAAAATCGTTGACTTTCCCTTTCGATGGGACTAAATTCCAACCAATATGCGGGTTTTGACATTCTCCCCGCACGAGCGATATTCGAATGGTTCGAAGGAAGCACGCCACATCGCGGATATCGCCGGAGGACATCATCCTGGTCCTTAGTCTGAGAAAGAAAAGAAGTGATTGAGACGATCGCCCGGTGCGAACGTCTCGTGAGCGGATTTTTTATCATTCCATCTTTTTTGTGAAAGGAGGTTTTTCATGACAACCACCATCATCGGCATCATCGGCTTCATCCTTTACGTAGGCCTGTACTTTACCTACGGGAAGAAGATCGAACGGGATGTTGTCCGGGCCTCGGACG
>CAYWTL010000009.1:0-53002 GCA_964460245.1 uncultured Syntrophaceae bacterium
TCGGACTGGAGCGGGAATGAACATCTACGCCGTCGCCGACGTGCACGGCCGCCCGGAGAGGCTGGAGCGGATCGGCAGCCATGCGGCGCGTATGCGGCCCGATGTGATCGTAATCGCCGGAGACATCACCGGCCGCGGGAATCACGATGCTCAGCTCGGACAGCTGAACGACCTCCCCGCCCCGGTTCTGATCGTGCGCGGCAACATGGATTCCGAGGAAGTGGAAGCGCGACTGGACGGGCATTCGAACATCCTGTCCCTCCACCGCAGGGAGGCAATCATCAAGGAGATTCACTTCGTGGGCCTGAGTGGGACGATCCCTGTGCCCTTCAGCTCGAAAATCTGCCTTCGGGAGAGACGCATGATCGAAGAAACGGATCACCTGATCGGGCGGAACTCCGTGCTGGTGGCGCATCCCCCCCCCTACGGGACCCTCGATGAGGGTTTCGGGAACCTTCATGCCGGGAGCCGCGGGCTGCGGCGCCTGGTCCTGGACAAGCAGCCCATTCTGTTCATCTGCGGACATATCCATGAAAGGCCGGGACGGGCCATCCTGGGAAAAACACTGATCGTGAACTGCAGCATGGGCCAGAGCGGCGCGGGCGCATGGATCGGCATGGAGACGGGCCGTGAGCCAACGGTCGAAATGCTGGCATGATTTGCATTGAAATCCCCTCGGGTTGATTGTATCATGACACCAATGCGGCATGGATGCATGCGCATCCACAAAAAATAGAATCGTGAGGTGAACGGAATGCCGGTAAATCATGTGGAGGGCGACGACAAGGGGCATGTCATGCTCTACGCACTCAGCACCTGCGGCTGGTGCAAGAAAACCAAGGGACTCCTCGAAGAGATGAAGGTCGACTTTTATTACACGAACGTGGATCAGCTCGAGGGGGACGAAAGGATGGAAGCCCTGGAGGAGATGAAGAAGTGGAACGCCCGCCGTTCCTTTCCGTCTCTGGTTATCAACAACAGTCAGTGCATCATCGGCTTCGACGAAGCCAAGATTCGGGAAGTCCTGAAATCATGACGGAACCGAATGTGGATCCGACTTATGACCGTTTGAAGAGGGAGGCTGAAGCCTCGGGATACCGCCTCACCCCCGACACCGGCTTTGCCCGGGAGCTGATCCGGGGACTGCTGACCAATGAGGCGCGGTACGGCTACCGGGCCTGCCCCTGCCGCCTGGCATCCGGGGACCGGTCGGAAGACTTGGATATCGTCTGCCCCTGCGATTACCGGGACGCAGATCTTGAAGCATACGGGGCCTGCTATTGTTCCCTCTATGTATCCGATGCCGTCGCCCGTGGCGAAAAGAAGGTCGGCGCCATCCCCGAGAGGAGGCCTTTGCCGGAAGAGCGGGCGACGCAACCGGAGAAGGCCGCTGAATTTACCGGAAAGCACCTTTCTCACCCGGTCTGGCGCTGTCGGGTCTGCGGCTACCTTTGCGCCCGGGACGAAGCGCCGGGAGTCTGTCCGATCTGCAAGGCGAAAAAGGAACGATTCGAACGATTTCTTTAAAAAAAAGGGGGCCCGATCGACCGGGCCCCCTTGAAAGATTGGAACGTTCTGCTCAGTAGTCGTAATCGCCCATATCGGGAGGCATGCCGCCTCCGGGCATCGAAGCCGGCGCCTTCTTCTTCGGCGCTTCGGCGACCATGGCCTCCGTGGTCAGGAGCAGAGAAGCCACGGAAGAGGCATTCTGCAGGGCGAAACGGACGACCTTCGTCGGATCGATGATCCCCGCGGACAACATGTCCTCGTATTCGCCCTTTTCGGCGTTGAAGCCGTAAGCCCCCTTCCCCTCCCGGACCTTCTCGACCACGATCGACCCCTCAAAACCGGCATTGTCGGCAATCTGACGAATCGGTTCCTCGATCGCGCGGCGGACAATGTTCATGCCGTGCTGCTCGTCGTTTTCCAGCTTCGCTTTTCCCAGGGCGAGCAGGGTCCGCAACAGCGCCACACCGCCCCCGGGAACGATGCCTTCCTCGACGGAGGTTGTCTCCTCGATCTGAGCGCGGATCTGTTTCACCCGGCCTTCGATATCTGCCTTTCGGCCCGCGCCGTCGACGATAGTGGTGTTGTCCTTGTCGATGGATACGCGCTTGCAGGTCCCCAAATCCTGAAGCTTCACATTTTCCAACTTGATTCCCAGATCCTCGGAAATCACCTTGCCGCCGGTCAGGATCGCGATGTCTTCCATCATGGCCTTGCGTCGGTCTCCGAAACCGGGGGCCTTGACGGCGGAGCACTTGAGCGTGCCGCGGAGCTTGTTGACCACGAGAGTGGCCAGCGCCTCGCCCTCCAGGTCTTCCACAATGATCAGCAGGGGCTTGCCGGTCCTGGCAATCTGCTCCAGAATGGGGATCATGTCTTTCATGACGCTGATCTTCTTCTCATAGATGAGAATATAAGGATCGTCCAGATTGGATTCCATCTTCTCGGCATCGGTCACGAAATAGGGGGAAACGTATCCCCGGTCAAACTGCATCCCCTCCACCAGTTCGAGGGCGGTCTCCATGCCCTTGTTCTCCTCGACCGTGATGACCCCTTCCTTGCCGACCTTCTCCATGGCCTCCGAAATGATTTCGCCGATGGTCCGGTCATTGTTGGCTGAAATCGTTCCGACCTGGGTGATTTCCCTCTTGTCCTTGATCGGCTTGGACATCTTCTTCAGTTCGTCGACAACAATGTTGACGCTCTTTTCGATGCCCTTCTTCAACGCCATCGGGTTCATGCCTGCCACGACCAGCTTCGATCCCTCGCGGTAAATGGCCTGGGCCAGAATGGTCGCCGTGGTGGTGCCGTCTCCCGCCTTGTCCGAGGTTTTGGAAGCCACTTCCTTCACCATCTGCGCTCCCATGTTTTCGAACTTGTTTTCCAGTTCGATTTCCTTGGCAACGGTCACCCCATCCTTGGTAATGGTCGGAGCCCCCCAGGACTTCGCAATCAGCACGTTGCGACCCTTCGGTCCTAAAGTAACCTTGACGGCGTTCGCGAGCGTATCTACCCCCTTCATGATCTTTTCACGCGCTACGACATCATATTTGATTTCTTTTGCTGCCATGATTGTCCCTCCTTATGACTCAATCACGCCGAGAATGTCGTCTTCCCTCATCATGAGGTGTTCCTCGCCGTTGATCTTGACCTCCGTTCCGGCATAGCGGCTGAAAAGAATCCGGTCACCTTTTTTCACATCCATGACGACTCGTTTTCCCTGCTTGTCCCGCCTGCCGTTGCCGACCGCAACGACCCGGCCCTCCTGAGGTTTTTCCTTGGCCGTATCGGGAATGATGATCCCACCCGCGGTTTTCTCATCGCTCTCGATCCGCTTCACCAGAACCTGATCATGCAAAGGTTGAATGTTCATGCGCTACCTCCTTGAACGATTGGTATTGATTTTTTCTGAAATTCTTCGTTTTTGGGATTATTCGTAGCCGAAACCGCTGCAATTGTCGGTTTGAATCTGCGCAATCTCCAACGGCGAGCGTAATTTAGCCATTAAAAGCAGGATGTCAAGGGTTTTGAAAAAGGAAAATTCGACGACGTGCAACGAAACGGACGAAGAAACCGCCGCGCAAAGACAGGCATGGTTCCGTCCCTCAGATACCTCTTTATGATTATTTATTTTCTTGGTATAAGAAGCATGTCGAACAAAAAGGGAAGGAGGGTTCCGATATGACAAAGGCGGTAAAATCAAAACAGCTCATTTTCTCTCTGCCCAACAAGATTGGGTTGCTCTCAGAGGTCGCGACAGCCATTGCCGCGGCAAATGTCAACATCGAAGCGGTCTGTGCCTATGAGAGAGGGTACGGATATTTCATGATGGTCACGGACAATAACGCAAAGGCGAAAAGACTCCTCTCGAAAATGGGGGCTGATGTGCACGTGGAAGACGTGCTTTCCCTGGAGGTGCCGAACAAGGTCGGGCAGCTCGAAAAAATTGCAAAAAAAATCGCCGACGCCGGCATTGACATTCATTTTGTCTACGGAAGTCCGGGAAAGGGGAAAACGGCGACTCTTGTCCTGAAAACGGCAAATGACCGAAAAACGGCAAGGGTCATCTCCGCGTGAAGCCGGTCAGAGTGAGATCAAAAAACCGTGCCCCTGTCGTAATCTAGGGATGCTGAAGGAACTTTCATGGAACAGACCGATGAGAAGCGGGCATGGCTCATCCGGACACTTTTCCCCACCGGAATTCCAAGACTCTGGTGTCCGCTGCTGACCCACTACAAGAAAGACGGCGCGATCGATTTTGACCGGGCATCCGCTCATTTTCATCACATCCTTCCCTTCGTCAAGGGTTTCCTCATCCCGGGTTCGACGGGCGACGGGTGGGAACTGGACGAGGAAGAAACCCGTAAGATCACGGAATTCGCGTTGCGGCTGGCCGGAAAGGGGGGGGTCAGCCTCCTTCTCGGCGCCTTGAAGCGGGATGCGGAATCCATGAAGAGGGCCATCGCGGACATGTGCAATCTGCTTGATCCCACGGGGGCCGTCGGCGCGGACGACCGGATCCAAACGCTGAGAAAGCGCCATGTCTGCGGCTTTACCGTTTGTCCGCCGGCAGGGGAAACGCTCTCTCAGTCGGAAATCGAAGCAGGGCTGTCCGGAATCCTGGACATGGGGCTTCCGACAGCGCTGTACCAGCTCCCCCAGGTGACCGACAATGAAGTTTCGCCGGAGACATTCGAAAGGCTGGCCGGGTTGTATCCAAACCTGATTCTCTTCAAGGATTCAAGCGGCCGGGACGGTATCGCGTCTTCCGGCACGGACAGGGGCGGCGTCTTCCTCGTGCGGGGTGCCGAAGGCGACTACGCCCGCTGGCTCCGTGAGGCCGGCGGCCCCTATGCGGGATTTCTGCTCAGCACAGCGAACTGTTTTTCCCGGGAGTTGAAAACCCTGATCGAAAATCTGGAAAGGGGAGAATGGGAAAAGGCACGGATCCTGTCGAAGAGACTATCGGCAGCCATCAGCGAAGTCTTTACCCTGGTGAATGGATTACCCTGCGGCAACGCCTTCACGAACGCCAACAAATCCATCGACCACTTCAAGGCCTTTGGACCGGCCGCGGACGCGAATGACGGGCCGTTGCTTCATGGAAAACAGGTCATCCCCGCCGACATCCTGGCGGCGACCGGAGCGATTCTGACCCGCTGCGGCCTCATGCCGAAGCGTGGATACCTGGAATCGGCCTTCATAGCGACCGCATGAATAAATCAACCCGGGCGGTTCATTCCGTCCAGGACCCGGTAGAGGGCCTGTGTCCCCATCATCTCCAGTCCCTCCGCCATGGCCGCGGTGTAAAACTGGTTGACCAGCGCAAGCCCGTGAAGGGACAGCTTCATTTTCCCCGCTTCCTTGAGGGCGATGCTCATATCCTTCACAAAGTGCCGGATGTAGAAGCCGGGCGCGAAGTCGCTCCGGACAATGCGCGGACCGAGATGGTTGATGGCCCAGGAGGATGCGGCCCCCTTGCCGATGACCTCGATGACCCGTCCCGGGTCCAGCCCGGCCCTCCGGGCGTACAGGAGACACTCCACCACGCCGATCATGGTGGAGGCAACCAGAATCTGGTTGCTCATCTTGGTGTGCTGCCCCATGCCCGGACCTCCCATGTGCACAATGTTCTTTCCCATCCGTTCGAACAGGGGCAGCACCCGTCGGAAAGCGTCCTCATCCCCTCCCGCCATAATCGCCAGCGTCCCTTCACGCGCCCCAACGTCTCCGCCCGAGACGGGGGCGTCAAGCGACGAGATGGAACGGCCTTTCGCCTCGGCATAGATGCGCCGGGCCAGTGACGGTTCAGATGTGGTCATGTCGACAATGATGGAGCCGGGAGCGATGTGCTCCAGCACCCCATCCTTCCCCAGAATGACCGCCTCTACATCCGCCGGCCCGCCGACCATCGTAAAGACGACATCGCTCCGCGACGCCACATCTCCCGGATTGTCAAACCATACGCCCCCTCCGTTGCGGAGGTCATCCGCCTTTCCCTTGGTCCGGTTGTGAACGGAAACCGGATAACCCTTCTTCAGAATGTGCATGCACATGGACTTCCCCATGACGCCGGTGCCGATCCAGCCGATTCTCTCCATCATTCGATTTTCTCCATTTCAAATATTTTTCATGATCGGGACAAACGTCGCTTCCGCCCGATTTTGCTGTGATTGTTTCTCATAACACATCTCCCGGCCAAATCGCCAAAAAAACGGAATTCAGCACGGCGGACGTTCGCATCCGAAAATACCGCAGTGCCCCGAACGAATATGTGGTATGTTTCCTGTGTGATCCGACCGAAAACAAACGCCTCAAAGGAGGAAACCACTCGTGAACGGGGCCGAAGTCATCCTTCAGACCGCGGCGGCAGCGGGCATCGATACGTGTTTTGCCAACGCCGGAACAACCGAGATGCCCCTCATGACGGCCTTTGACGGGATGCCCGCCATCCGGCCGATTCTGGGGCTGTTCGAGGGTGTTTGCACCGGAGCCGCCGACGGCTACGGGCGCATGAAAGACATGCCGGCGATGACGCTGCTTCATCTCGGGCCCGGGCTGGGCAATGGCATCGCGAACCTGCACAACGCGAGGCGCGCCCGAAGCCCCGTCTTCAATGTGGTTGGCGACCATGCCTCCTGGCACCGCGACGCAAACGCGCCCCTGACGATGGACATTGCGGCCCTTTCCGGCGCCGTGTCCGACTGGCATCGCACCAGCGGTGCAACAGAAAACCTGTCACGTGACACCGCGGACGCGATTATCGCCGCGCTCTACGGCCGTGTCTCCACGCTGACCGTTCCCCACGATCTTCAATGGACGGAATGCGCAAATCCTGAGATTGCCGATGTCCGCTTTTCTTTTGACGCCGTTGAATCTCGGCTCATGGAAAGCATCGCCAAGGCACTGAAAGAGGCCGCAAGACCCGCCATCCTGATGAACGGAAGGGCATTGCGCGAGCGGGGACTGAGGGCGGCCGGCCGCATCAAAGCCCTGACGGGATGCGCCTTGCTGACAGTCATGTTCCCGGCGTTCATGGACCGCGGCGCCGGCCTGCCGGCGCCGACGCGACTTCCCTATTTTCCGGAACCGGCCATTTCCCTGCTGTCTTCGCACGACCTGATTCTCCTGGCAGACGCGGACGCTCCCGTCGCTTTTTTCGGCTACCGCGATGGGAAAAGCGCGCTGCTCGGTGAAGGAACGATTACGCTTCGAATCAACACGGAGGGGCAACACGCGGCAGAGGCGTTGGAAGCGCTCGCCGATACCCTGGGGGCGCCCGCCCACGGCGAGGCCGTTGCCACCGTGCAGGCGCCCTATCGCCTTCCGGACAGTCCGATCGGCAAATTAACGGCCGAGAAGGCCTGCGCGACGATCGCGTCGCTGCAGCCGGAAAATGCGATCATTGTCGAGGAAGGATTGACTTCGGCGGGTTCTTATTTCCCCCTTGCGGCAACCCTGCGGCCCCATTCCTACATGACCATTACCGGCGGTGCGATCGGACAGGGAATGCCCTGCGCCGCCGGCGCCGCTGTGGCCTGTCCGGACCGGCCGGTCATCAACATTCAGGCCGATGGAAGCGCCATGTACACCCTGCAGGCGCTCTGGACCCAGGCCCGGGAACGCCTCGATGTAACCACCCTCGTCTGCTCCAACCGCAGCTATGCCATCCTCCAGGTGGAACTGATGCGGGCGGGGCACGTTTCCGTCGGACCGAAGGCGCTGTCGCTCACCGACCTCGGCAATCCGGTAATCGACTGGGTTCCGATCGGCCGGGGCATGGGGGTTCCCGGTGCAGGGGTGGAGACCTGTGAGCAACTGGCGAAGGAAATGAAAATCGCCCTGCGCGAACCGGGCCCGCACCTCATCGAAATGATCCTCCGGTGAGGCGCATCCCGGAGCCATGATGAACGGGGGAAAGGGGAAGGAGGAACGAATGCCCCGCGATCCGATTGCATCGTCATCCTGTTGAGCATCGAAAGGCAATGAACCATGAAATTCATTCCAAAGGAAGTCCAGTTCTCCGATCACTTTGAGGCGCTGTCGGAGAAAATTCAGGAAGGCGGAGTCCTTTTCGCGGATCTTCTCAATGACCGCCACCCGTCGGAAGCGAAGGTCGCCAGGCTTAAGGAAATCGAGCACGAAGCGGACACCATCACCCACGGAATCTACCGGAACCTGCACAAGATCTTCATCACGCCGCTCGACCGGGAAGACATCTACGACCTGGCCAACAAGATGGACAACATCCTGGACATGCTGGAATCGACCGCGACGAAGATCTACCTTTACCGGATCAAGGAACCCGTCCCCCAGATCCGGGAACTTGCCCTCATCCTGAACAAGGCCATTGTCCTGGTGAACCGGGCCATTCATGCCATGAGGCGGCGTACGAAAAACGTCCGCATCGTTCTGGACGCCTGCATCGAGATCAACTCCCTCGAAAACGAGGCCGATGCCGTCCTGCGGCAGTCGATGGCATCCCTCTTCGAACATGAGACGGACGTGATCGAACTGATCAAATGCAAGGAAATCCTCGAACGGATCGAAGAGGCAACGGATTTCTGCGAGGACGTCTCGGACATCCTCGAAGGAATCATTCTGAAATACGGTTGAGCCGCAGGCCGGCTCGGAGGCATTGACATGATGGAACGCAGCGACACGCACCTGAAAACGGTGGGCTATATCCTGTGGATTTTCGGGTTTACCGGATCGCACCGATTCTATTACGGAAAACCCGTTTCCGGCACCGTCTACTTTTTCACGCTCGGCCTGCTCGGCATCGGCTGGCTGATCGATCTCTTCCTGATCCCTTCCATGGACCGGCAGGCGGACTTCCGCTTCCGCGCCGGCCGCATCGACTATACCGTCGCCTGGGTCCTGCTAACCTTCTTCGGTCTGTTCGGAATTCACCGAATGTACATGGGCAAGTGGATCACGGGAATCGTCTACCTGCTGACGGCGGGACTCATCGGCATCGGCTATCTCTACGACTTCTGGACCCTCAATGATCAGATCACCGTGATCAACGGAACATCCTGATTCCGGGACCGTGCATCGCGCCGTGCACCGGAATCCCGGCCATTGAGAAATCACCGGCGGAACACGCGGCGACCGAACCGCCGGTCACGTTCGGCGGATTGCATCCATTGCAAAGAAGGGCGCGTGGCCGGAAGTGAAATAGGGCGGATCCCTCCGCAGGATGGGCGCCACGGCGGGATGACGCTTGAAGGTCCGGTTCAGAAAGTGCCGGACGGATGGACGGTCCCACCTGGCGGGATGGGTAAAGGTCCGGTAAAGCGAAAGGTCCCCCTCATAAAAGGATTCCGTTTCCAGGGTTTCCGCTTCCGGACTGAAGGCGGGCAGATTGAATACGGCAACGTTCAGGAAGCCGATCCGTTCATGATGCCGGACGGTGAAATCCAGCGTGCGATACGCATCCTCCTCGCTTTCCGCCGGTGTTCCGAAAAGCAGATAAACATAGGCGGAAATGCCCGCCGCTTTCAGGGCCTTCAGGGTTTTCGTCGCCGTTTCCAGATCCACGCCCTTGTGGAGACGATCGAGTACCTGCTGTGACCCGGACTCGATCCCCAGTTTCAGCATGACGCATCCGGACCGCCTCAGGGCCACGCAGAACTCCGGATCGGCAATTTCCGGGGAAATTCTGGCGAATCCGTACCACGGCACACCGACCGGCTCCCCGGCCAGAGACCGGAGCAGGGCGGGACTCATGGCATTGTCCAGGAAATGCAGCAAAGCCGGTTCCTTCCCGGTTTGGAGCAGACGGAGATCCCGAACCACCCGGCCATGAAGCATGGGCCGGTAGAGGTTCTCTTCCGCCTTTTCCGGACAGAAGGTGCATCGTCTCCAGTAGCAGCCCCGGGAGGCGCTGTAGGGCAGAACGAACCCGGGAGACAGGTAATCCGAAAGTGGAAAGGCGCCGTAATCCGGGGTAGTGTCCTCCCGGGTCGGCGCCACCCCCAACATCGAAAGCAGGGGGCCTTCGCCGGGTCCAGCCACGCATTGATCCACCAGTCCCCGGAAGGGGCTGCGCCAGCCGGGGCGGCTGAGCCAAGAGGTGACCAGTCCTCCGCCCAGCACGATTCTGATGCCGGTTTTCAGTTTTCTCAGAAACCCGATCATTGCAAAGCAGCAGAGGGCCTGGCTGAGATAATTCAGGGAAAAGCCGGCTATGGAGAATGGTTCGCTTTCCACCAGCCTGAGAAGTCGATCCCGGAAGTAAGCATGGAAGGGATTGTCCTCCGGACGCTCGGACGACCGGATCAGATCGCTGCTTTTGAGGGGGGAAAGGGACCGGTCTTCGTAATCGGAAAGGCTGATGCGGACAGCGTTACGATCAACCGACTTTTCCAGAACGCGGGAAATATCCAAAACCGCCCTTCGATAACGGTCGATGCTGCCGTAACCGCGACGGTCTTTGACCAGGGACAGATGCTCGTCGAGATGGCGTCTGGCCCTCCGGGTCCAGGTATCGGGAAAGCCGTCTTGAACCGCCCCGTTTCCGCCGGCATCGGATGGAATGCCGGCATCGCTTTTCAGAAGATACTGCAGGCCCTCAATGTTGGCATCGATGACCCGATGGTGAATCCGGTGGAACCGAAGCGCTCCGGCAAGACATGCCAGACCCGCCGGCGGCTCCCCCGGTCTGACGAGCGGAGGATGGACGAGGAGAACTCGGGGGGCGTCATGCGACGTTGATTTCGGGTCGATGGCTCGGGACCACATGAAGCTGCAGGGAACGTACTGCGTCGTTTCAGCCGACAATGCAGTTTCCGCCCATTTCCTTCGCACGGGACAGCGAATCCTCTGCTGCCTTGATGAAGGACTCCGGCGTCTGATCCGGCTTCGCTTCGGCCAGGCCGAAGGTCAGTGTCGGATAGGGAACACGCTTGCCGTCCGGTGTGACGGGCACCGATTTTTGCATGTCCCGTCGCAGACGCTCGGCCACAATCCTGGCTGTCGCGATATTCACGTTGGGAAGTAGGATCATGAACTCGTCCCCGCCATAGCGGGCGATGATGTCTGCAGGACGCAACTGCTCGCTGAGCTGGTGGGCAAGCGAATACAGAACGCGGTCGCTGTAGATCCGGCCGTGTGCCTGGTTGAATTCCCTGAAATCGTCGATATCGATCATGATGACGGACAATGGCTCGCCGCCGGTTGCGGATCGCAGGAATTGGCGCTTCAGCATCATCTCCAGCCAGCTGCGGCTGTGCAGGCCTGTGAGAGCATCCATGCTGCCGTACTGCTCGTAGTCCTGATCGTCCTGCAAATCCCCCGCGATCAGAACATCGGACTGGCGCAGACGTTTTGTCAGGATATACAGAAGGTTGAGTGCAGCGGCATGAGAAGACCGGATCAATGACCAGAGAATGTCCTCATGTACGACAATCAGCAGACAGGTATCGTCCGCGACGACAAAGGCCGTCGCCGGCTGGTGATCGATGACCGAGATTTCCCCGGCGATGTCCCCGGGCCCCAGGACCACGATGGGACCCTGGTCCAGCGATTGCGGATGGACGCGTAAATATCCCTCAAGAACCAGGTAGACGTGCCGGAGAAGTTGGCCGGCGCCGATGACGACATCGCCTCGCTCGAATTTCTGGACGGGGCAGTCTTCCAGAAGCCCCTGGATCGATTCCAGGTTCACATTTTTAAACAGACAGATGCGTTTCAAATCCGCTTCGCTGATTCCGCCGTTCATTTTCCCTCTCCGCAGTGGATTACATGAAAAAGCCCCTATGGTCATCTGTTATTTTTTCAATTTATAATAATATCAGCTATGTTGTCAAGGAAGAAGGGCAGAAAGAAGCACTTGATCCGACACGCGGTCTTTCATCTTGACAGGGTTCACTTTTTTTGCGACTTTTGAATGGAGGAAAGGGCAATGCCATGCCTCTGGATCTGTGGAAGCAAAAATATCCTGCCAAGTTTGCGCCTCTAGAGTTCATATACGGCCATATTCATCGCGGCGACACGATTTTCATCGGCTCTGCCTGTGCTGAACCCCAGCACCTCGTCCAGGGCCTGATCCGCTATGTAAAATCAAACCCAAAGGCGTTTTTCGATGCGGAGGTCCTTCATGTCAGAAGTCTCGGGGTGGCCCCTTACGCAACGGAAAAATTCAAGCAGAATTTCCGGCACAATTCCTTCTTTATCGGAGACAGCACCCGGGATGCCGTCAACAAGGGAGTGGCGGATTACACGCCGATCTTTCTGTCGCAGGTCCCGGAGCTCTTTCACCGTGGTCTCGCCCGTGTGGACATTGCCCTGATACAAACCTCCCTGCCCGATGAACACGGTTACATGAGTTTGGGAATCAGCGTTGACATTGTGAAGTCCGCTGCGGAAACGGCCAAGCTGCTGGTCGTACAGCTAAATACCCACATGCCTCGTGTTCTCGGGGATACCTTTATCCACATCGACGATGCGGATTTCCTGGTTCCTTATGACGAGCTTCTTCTCGAATACGCGCCGGAAGCGGATACGGAGATTGCCCAGAGAATCGGGAAGTACGTCTCCCGCTTGATCGAGGACGGCGATACGCTACAGGTCGGCTACGGACGGATCCCCAATGCCGTTCTGTCCCATCTGTCCGGAAAGAAGCACCTGGGAGTCCATACCGAACTGATCACGGACAGCATTGTCGAGCTGATGGAAAAAGGGGTAATCGACAACACCCGCAAGACCATCAATCCCGGCAAGACCGTGGCAACATTCTGCATGGGACACAAGGAAGCCTACGCGTTTCTCCATGACAATCCGGCTTTTGATTTCAGGACAATCGATTATACCAACGATCCCGTGGTCATCGCCAAGCACAACAACATGGTGGCCATCAACAGCGCGCTCGAGATCGATCTGACGGGCCAGGCCACGGCGGAATCCATCGGCACCCAGTCCCACAGCGGCGTGGGCGGTCAGGCGGATTTCATGCGGGGGGCGATTCTGGCAAAGGGAGGAAAAGCCATCCTGACCCTGCAGTCCACGGCCGCCTCGGATGTCGTGTCCCGGATCGTCCCCTCGCTCCGGGAAGGTGCGGGAACGACCCTGATCCGGGGCGATCTCCGCTACGTGGTCACCGAATACGGGATTGCCTACCTTCACGGTAAAAGCATGAGAGAACGGGCCATGGAACTGATCGGCATCGCCCACCCGAAATTCAGGCCCTGGCTGATCGCGGAGGCGAAAAAGCTCAACCTCATCTACCGGGATCAGGCCTTCGTGCACGGAAAGGGAGGCGAGTATCCCGAGCATCTGGAAACGTACCGAACCACGGGAAGCGGTCTGAACATTTTCATCCGGCCGATCAAGATCAGTGACGAGCCCCGGCTGAAAGATTTCGTCTACTCGCTTTCCGATCAAAGCATGTACCGCCGCTTCATGTCCAGGCGGACCGATATGCCGCACGAACGCCTTCAGCAACTGGTCGTAATCGACTACACCCGTGAAGTCGCCCTTCTCGCGTTCTCAACGGACGACGAGGATAGCGAACTCATCCTGGGCGTGGGCAGATACTACATCGATCCGGATCGGCACCAGGCGGAAGTGGCGTTTGCCGTCCGGGATGATCATCAGGCCCGGGGCATCGGAACGGAATTACTGGCCTATATGACCTACCTGGCCAAGCGGGAAGGTCTTCTGGGTTTTACGGCGGAGGTGCTGGCGGAGAACAAACCCATGCTCCACACGTTCGAGAAAGGCGGATTCGATATCAAGAAAACGACTGTCGCCGGCGTTTGCGAACTGACGATGACATTCAAGGGATAACCCCTGACGCATCGTCTCGGACCGGTCTGGAAAGCGGAATCGGATGAAAAACCATTCGCCTTGCTACTTCGGCTATGGCGCCAATCTCAACGGCTCCGACTTGACATTCCGCCACGGAAAGAAGATTGCACCCATCCTCTGGAGAATAATGCGCCAATGCCTGCCGTGCCGATGCGAAACCGGTCCCCCACCGCACTTAGCCGGTACGAAGAAGGGCACTGTCCGAGCGTCCGCCACCGGCTGGAGCAGGCCATGCCGGGCGCCCCATTGTAGGTGCCTGACGGCGGTACACCCGGCCCCGAACGGGAAAGCGGGCGACCCGCGGGTTTACAAGCAGCTCGCGATGACTGCCCTCAAGACGGCGGGCGGCTAAAGCTTTCCCCCCTGATTCTATCTGTACGACGGAGACGACCGGAGCATACAGCGTATTCTTTCAGGATTCCGGGAAAAGACCGATCAAACCGATCACCCGTCTGAAGAAGGGATCGCAAGATGAACACCCAGCGACCGCAGCGCCCTCTAAAAACCCGTTACAGCGATCTGCTGACACTGATCTTCTGGGGATTCTTGCTCGTCATCCTCTCCCTTCTCTTTCTCTATCTCGGGTATCAGTTGGACCGGAAATTCCATTCCGCGCCTTCATTCATGATCGGCCTCTTCCTCCTAGCCGTCCTGATCTGTGTGGGCAAATTTTATCAGGCGGCATGGCGCAAGTGGGCTGAACAGGAACTTCGTGAGAGCGAACGGAGATTGTCAAGCATCCTGCAGGGCTCGCCAACCCCCACTTTTGTGCTGGGGAAGGATCACTGCGTCCTTTACTGGAACCGGGCTGTGGAAGTTTTGACCCGGATCAAGGCAGCGGATGTGGTTGGAACGAAGAATCACTGGAAGGCATTTTACAAGACGCGGAGGCCTTGCATGGCGGATCTGCTCGTCGATGAATCACCGGAAGAAATTCCAAAATGGTACAATGAAATGTTCATCAAATCGAAACTCATCGACGAGGCTTATCTGGGAACGGATTTTTTCCCGGCGCTGGGCGAGAAGGGCACTTGGCTGCGCTTTACCGCCGCGGTCATTCGGGATTCGGGGGGCAATTTGATCGGCGCTGTGGAAACGTTGGAAGACATCACGGAACTGAAGCGGGCAGAGGAAGAATTGACAAAGGTGAAAAGGCTGGAATCCCTGGGTACGATGGCTGACGGAATCGCCCATGATTTCAGCAGTCTGCTGTCCTCCATGCTACGGAACATCTTTGTGGCAAAAATTTCCGTCACTGACGACGACAAGATGATCGAACAGGGCCTCGAGATTGCGGAAAAAGCCGGGCTGCAGGCGAAAGAACTGGCCAACCGGCTGATCACCTTCGCGCAGGGAGGAAATCCGGTCAAGAAAGTTGTGTCCATGGCCGCCCTGTTGCGAGAGACAGCCGCCACACCGCTTCGGGATTCCAATGTCCACTGCAACTTCGATCTGCCGGATGATCTGTGGCCGGTTGAAATGGATGACAGGCAGATGAAACAGGTCGTGCAGAATCTGATCAGCAATGCCCGGGAGGCCATGCCGGATGGCGGTGTCGTTTACGTACGGGCACAGAACGTCACACTCTCCGGGAGCGATAATCTTCCTCTGAAGGAAGGAAAATACATAAAATGGTCCGTGGAAGATCACGGGATGGGTATTGCCGAGGAACACCGGGAGCGGATATTCGAACCTTATTTCACAACCAAACAGAAGGATCGAACAACAGGAATCGGTCTGGGGCTCGCGATCTGCTACTCCATTGTGAAAAAGCACGACGGCTTTATCACCGTTCGTTCGGAAAAACAGATGGGAACCACCGTGGACGTATATCTTCCGGCGGCAGTGGCGGAGAACGCAGCCGACGAGAGCGCCGCTGCCAACGGCTCGACGATCCGCCGGAAGAGAGTCCTGGTCATGGATCATGACCCGGTCATGCGGGATGTCATGGGGATCATGCTGAACTTTCTCGGATACGCCTCGGAATTCGCGAAGGATGAGGAAGAAGCAATAAGGCTGTTCAAAAATGCCGTCGATGACGGACAGCCCTTTGCGGCCTCCATTCTGGACGCAACCATACCGGAAAGCAAAGGCGTCGAAGGAATCTTTCAGGAATTGCTGGGAATGGATCCGCAGGTCAAGGCCGTGATTGCGGGAGACGATTCCCGCCAACCGGTCATGTCCGAGTTCAGAAGGTATGGATTCAGCGCCGCCATTGCCCGGCCCTACTCCATGGACGCCCTGAAAATCGTTCTGAACGATTTACAGTTGTAATCCCTATTCCACATGCCATGTTGTCCCGGCAGGTGAATCTTCGAGAATGATCTTTTTCCCGGCCAGTATCTGTCGGATCTCATCCGCGCGCCGCCAGTTACGGGCGGTTCGCGCCAATTGTCGCTCCGCGATCAGATCCTCGATTTCTGCAATATCGAGCCGCCTTTTGGCGGACTCCCGAGCTCGGTCCTGACGAAAGTATTCATCCGGATCCGTCACAAACAGCCCCAAGATTCCGCCCAACTCTTTCAATACCGTTTCGGCCTTTTCGAGCACGCAGTCGGACTCGTCGGAGACGGCCATTTCCGAATCCGCCATGTAGCCATTCAAAAGACGCACGGCCTCGAAGATATAGCCCAAGGCGCGGGCCGTGTTGAAATCGTCATCCATCGCTTCACAGAAGGAACCGTGAAGGCTTGTCAATTTGTCGTAGAGTCCCCTGCTTTTGGCGGAGAGGTCCGCGGGAGACGGCGATATGGTCTGCTTCCGGCCTTGGCGCCGGTCTCTGACCTTCTGGAGCGTGCCGTAAAAACGGTCCATGCCCTGACGCGACTCCGCCAGGGATGCCTCTGAAAAATCCACCGGGCTCCGGTAATGGCTCTGGAGCAGGAACAGTCTCAAAACCTCCGGGTGATAGTTTTTCAGCATCTGCCGAATGGTGAAAAAGTTATTGAGAGACTTCGACATCTTTTCGCTATTGACTTTCACAAATCCGTTGTGGACCCAGAAGCGGGCAAAGGTTTTGCCCGTCGCCCCCTCGGACTGAGCGATCTCATTTTCGTGGTGGGGAAAGATCAGATCCTCGCCTCCCCCGTGAATGTCGAAGGTCTCCCCCAGAAATCGCTGGCTCATAACGGAACACTCGATGTGCCAGCCGGGCCTTCCTTTTCCCCAAGGGCTTTCCCACCAGGGCTCCCCTTCCTTACTCGCTTTCCAAAGGGCAAAGTCCATCGGGTTCCTTTTTTTATCATTGATGTCCACCCGGGAACCTGCCATCATCTCATCGAGGTTTCTGCCCGACAGCTTTCCATATCCAGGAAATTTCTCCACGGCATAATAGACATCTCCCGCAACCTCGTAGGCCAACCCCCGCTCCATGAGCCGCCGGATCAGGTCGATCATCCCGTCAATGTGTTCCGTCGCCTTGGGCGTCATCGTCGGCCGGATGACTCCCAGGTTTCCCATGTCCTCGTCATGTTCACGGATAAATCGCTCCGAGATTTCGGAGATGCCGACGCACTCGGCATTGCTTTTCTGTATGATCTTGTCGTCCACATCGGTAAAATTCTTTACGAACGTGACTGCATACCCCCGATAGCGCAGATATCGGGTGATCACGTCAAACACGATGGCGGATCGGGCATGCCCCACGTGGCAGACATCATAAGCCGTGATGCCGCAGGCATAGATGCCCACTTTCCCGGATTCGAGGGGACTGAAGTTTTCTTTTCGCCTGGTCAGGGTATTATACAATCTCAAAGCCATGGCACCTCCGCTATGGAAAGAGGGATCGTCTCGTCAATCCCACGCTCTCACCGAAGCCGCAAATGAGATTCATGTTCTGGATGGCTTGACCGGCAGCACCCTTGATCAGGTTGTCGATAGCCGACAGGATAATGACCCGGTTGGTCCGCCGGTCCACCGCCAAGCCGATGTCACAGCAGTTGGAACCCCGCACGGAGGAAAGATTGGGGAACACCCCGGATTTGCAGATCCGGACAAACGGCTCGTTCCCGTAAAACTCCTGATAACGGGCCGTCAGTTCCGCTGCGGCAACATCCCGTTTCAGGGATGCATAGATCGTGCTCAGAATCCCCCGGTTCAGCGGCAGCAGATGCGGCGTAAAGGATATTGTTACATCATGCCCCGCCAGCCGGCCCAGTTCCTGCTCCATTTCGGGAATGTGCCGATGCTGCCCCCCGACTTTATACGCCTTGAATCCCTCATTGACTTCACAGAACAGCGATCCGACCACTGGTTCGCGCCCGGCACCGGTTACACCGGATTTCGAATCGACAATCAGGGATGCCCGATCAATCCAATCCGTCTTCAGGAGCGGGGCAAGGGCCAGGATCACGCTGGTTGGATAGCAACCGGGGTTGGCGACGATTCTGGCCTTCCGAATCTCCGTTCGGTGAAGTTCCGGTAAACCGTATACGGCTTCCGACAGCAGCTCCGGCGCCGCATGGGTGCCGTACCATTGCCCATAACAGGCGGCATCCCGAAGCCGAAAATCGGCGCTCAGATCGATCACCTTTTTGCCGGCCTTTAAAAATGCGGGGGCAACGGTCATGGAAATCCCGTGGGGCAAGGCCAAAAAGACAACATCGGCAAGTCGCGACACCTCGTCCGGAGAGGCATCCATGAAAGCGAGATCGGTCAGTTCCATGAATGCGGGATAAAGGTCCGCCACGGCGGTCCCCGCATATCGGCGTGAAGTGACCGCAACAACATCCGATTCCGGGTGGGCAAGCAGATGCCTTAAAAGCTCCTGGCCGGTATAGCCGCTCGCCCCGTAAATTCCAATGCTAACCATTCCGGGTCGCTCCTCTGGTGTGGATCAGGCATTTTCCTGCCCGAAAAAACGGATGAATATAAAAAAAGGGAGGCGTCAAGCCCCCCTTCCGATATTATCGCTTTGAGAACTGGAACCGTTTTCTCGCCCCGGGCTGACCATATTTCTTTCTCTCCTTGATTCGGGAGTCGCGAGTCAGGAAACCGGCTTTTTTCAGGATGGATCTCATGGCCTGATCATACTCGACAAGAACCTTGGAGATGCCGTGTTTAACGGCTCCGGCCTGACCGGCCATCCCGCCGCCGCTCACGTTGACGAAGAAGTCGAATCTTCCTTTCTTCTCGACCAGTTCAAGAGGTTGCTGAATCAGCATTTTCAAGCTGTCCCGGGTGAAATAGTCGTCGAAATTCCGCTTGTTGACGGTTAGAAGGCCTGTTCCCTCTTTCATGTATATCCTGGCGATGGCGCATTTTCTTTTCCCTGTTGCATAGTAACGTTTGTCCGTCATATCACTCTCCAAATCGTCATCCATTTACTGAATCCCATCATTGCTTGTTATTCCGCCCGGACAGGTTAAACATTCAGGACGCGCGGGCACTGCGCCTCGTGACAATGTTCGCTTCCGGCATAAATTTTCAGCTTCTTGAGCATGGCCCGGCCGAGCGAATTTTTCGGAAGCATCCCCTTGACGGCACGCCGCAGAACTTCTCCGGGCTTTTCCTGAAGCATTTTTCCAGCCGAAGTTTGCTTTAATCCGCCCGGATAGCCGGAATGCCGGTAATAGACCTTATCCGTTAATTTGCTGCCGGTGAGCCTCACTTTACCCGCATTGACAACGATAATAAAATCCCCGGTATCGACATGCGGTGTGTAGACGGGTTTGTGTTTGCCTCGCAGTCGCCGCGCAATTTCGCTGGCAAGCCTTCCCAGGATTTTCCCTTCTGCATCAACCACATACCAGTCCCTGGTGACGTTTTCCTTCGTTGCGCTGTATGTCTTCATACCCCACCATATTTTCGTAATATTAAAGAATTAATTTATAGAATTTGAGCAATATTGTCAAGGAAAAATCATCTATCAACCATCCATGGCGCGTCCCGCAAAAGCACTGCACGGAAAGCATCTGCAATGTCCCCCAAACACGTGGAGCCGTCCCGGGCTTAACGGTTCCCCAGGCTTCCCAGACCGTACAGGGAGAGAATGACCATAAAAGTCTTGTCGAACTGATCTTTGTCTATCACACCCAGAATGTCCGCTTTGATCTTTTCGGAATAGTACACCCCGACGTTCCAGCATTGTTTGTGATAATTGATGCCATAGGTCGTCTCCACATCCCTGTTGTTGAGCTGGTCCCTTCGATGGGCATAGAAAAGATCCGTCGTTTTCGTGACGACCGCCTTGAGAGAAAGGTTGAGCTCTTCAATGGCGTTCTGGGTGTAACGATAGGCAACCGTCGCCGCGTCGCCGCGGCTGTCGTTGAGGACCAAGTCATAGTTGCTCTGCATCCAGGCGGAGTCATAGATGTTGTATTGATTCCGCGCGATCAGGGAAAGATACCGGAAAGGGTTGAAATCCGTTTCGATCCAAATATTGCTGAAAGGTCTCTTCTCGATTCCCAATTCGGCCTCTTCTCTTGACGCTTCCTTGAGGTCGTAGATCTGCGCGAGTTTCACGCGCAGAAATTCCCGGTAGCTGGACTTTCCATCCCCGTCTCTCATTTTGGCGATGAAGCTGTTGGTCAGCGCGTAGGTGACCGTACTCTGCTCCCCGATGCGGCCGACAAAATCCGGCACGTCATTCTGGTAGACGTTGGGAACGTAGGTATAGGTGACTTCAGGAACGATCGCGTGACGAATTTTCTGCAGGGTCTGTCCGCCCAGGTCGAACACCCTGGAGATCTCCGTTCTCGCCTTCAACGACGCGTCATAAACGCTCCGGCTGCCCTGCTTGTCCGTCGGCGCGGCGGGGTCATGATCCAGCTGCCATACTGTCTCAACCAGGCCAAAATACGGTGTCAACTGACCATACCCCCACAGATCCAGGGGAAGGGACAGATAGGGTTTGAAATCGAAAAGGTGCCCCCTTTGACCGGTCGTTCGATAGTAATAGCCGTATAAAGACGAAAACTCCAGGTTCAGCGGCGTGTCGAAAAGAGGACGTTTTGTCCCCGTAAACGTGATTTCCGGGTAGGACTGCAGTGTCGCATCATTGGTTTCGGTGGCAAAATTATCCGTGTAGTTCCCCAGAATCGTCAAATTGTACAGAGGCCAGCTCTTTACCAGGCGGGCAGTGGAGGACAGGGAAGAAAGCGATTCATCCGCCTGAAATGGCACTTTTCTGAACCGCTGGATGTCCGTCGTCGAGTAATTGTCGCGGTAGTAGTTGTGTGTCGCAAAATCCCTGAAGTACCACTTGTCCGATACCTTGCGGATGTCCGTCCGCAAATAGAAGGTCGGATCGAAGTTCGTCTGATGATTCAGATAGAAGGACCATCGCTTCTGGTCCGTTTGCCAGTCCCTGGAGACGGTCCCCACCGTTTCCTTGACCCGAATCTCGTCGTTCAGGAAGTCTCCATAGATGGTGCCGAAGGTGTCCTTGCTGGGGAAATATCGAAATTCTACCCCCTCCTTGAAACCGCGTTCCTCCATGTAGCGTTGATAGAAAGTGGCATCCACACTGTCCGAAACCGCCCAGAAGAAGGGAAGTTCAACATCCCATCCATTTTGATCGGAGTGGGCAACAAAGGGTAGCAGGAATCCGGACTGCCTCTTTTTTTTGGCCGGGAAAATGAGGTAGGGCATGTACAGAACCGGAACCCCGTTGGCCAGAAACCTCATGTGCTTCAGCGTCCCGTAACCTTCCAAGGTCACGTCCAGTTCATTGCCGACCAGTTGCCAGTCCGGTTTGTCCCCGTCGCAGGATGTGGCCGTGGCTCCGTCAATATGATAGGTCGCCTCACCGGTTTTTTCGATCTTGTCCCCTGAAATATAGAAATGGTTCTGGGCGAAGAAGACCTTTCCCTGATAGGCGACCCCCGTTTTGCTCTCAATGTCAAAATCTACACGATCGCCCCTCAACACATCATTTTTGCTTTTCAGAATCACATTTCCCGTGGCGAGCGCCTCATTCTTCGACTTGTTGAGAAACACATCCTCCGCCGTCAGTACACCTCCGTCGTAGGTTATGACAACCTGTCCCCGGGCATGGTAGGTATCGGTTTCGGAATCATAGGTGATGCTTTCCGATTCAATGGTCACCGGTCCCTTGGAAGTTTGGCCCGGCGGCACCGTTACGGGAGATTTTGCGGCCGTCATGTCCGGCGATGCGGCACCGGCGAACTTCGGCAAAAGGCACCCGAGCAGGACAGACATCAGGAATAGGCTTAAAAATTTCCTATGCATGGTTTCTCTCAATGGATTTTCCGATACGCGTTCTTGATTTCACCAATCAGAAAGATGGAACCGGTGACGCAGACGAGATCGTCCGGACCGGCTTCCGCCAGCGCCCGATGTAGGGCTGTCAGCGGCTTCTCGGCAACAACGACGTCTCCACGATTGGATGCTGCCACCATTGCAACCGTTTCGGGAGACATGGCTCTGCCGCTGTCCGGCCTGGTGATGATCAGCCGCTGCGCGATCGGGCAGAGTTTTTTCAGCATGTTTCTGCAGTCCTTGTCCTCCAGAACGCCGAAAACGAAAAAAAGCCGCCTGCCGGTGAATTGCGTCTTCAGGGTTCTGCACAAAGCCGCGATGCCAGCCGGATTGTGCGCAGCATCGATCAGTACCAGCGGCCGTTCCTGGAGAATTTCCAGGCGACCTTCCCAGCGGGTATCTTTCAATCCCCGATCAACGGCATCTTCTTCGATCCGGTGTCCCGCCTCGGAAAGAAGTGCAACCGTTCCCAAGGCCAACGCGGCATTATCCAGTTGATGCCTCCCCTGCAAGGGACAAAAAAGATGTCTATGGATTCTCTGGAAGCCTTTGAAGGAAAAGAAACCATGCCCCTCGTTGCGGACGCTGAAGTCCTTTCCAAGCCTGTACAGTTTTGCGCCTCTCCCGCGGCAAACTTCCTCAAACAGCCGGACAATGTTGCGTTGCCGAATTCCGGTCACGCAGGGGACGCCCGGCTTCACGATGCCGATTTTTTCACGCGCAATATCTTGGAGACGCGGCCCCAGATAATTTTGGTGATCCCTGCCGATATTGGAAACAACGCAGACGACCGGCGCGGACAGATTGGTTGCATCCAGACGCCCTCCCAAACCGACCTCCAGGATGGCCAGATCCACCCGTTGCCGGTTGAAATGAAGGAAAGCGACTGCCGTGAGAAATTCGAAATAGGTAATATCGCCGGTTATGTGATGCCTGACTGCCTCGATTTCGGCATGCATGTCGGCCGTTGAAATCATGCGCCCGTCAATGCGTATCCGCTCCCGAACGTCCATCAGATGGGGCGAGGTATAAAGACCCGTTTTGTAACCCCCCGCCGTCAGAATGGAAGCGATCATCGCCGCAACCGAACCCTTGCCGTTCGTTCCCCCGATGACAACCGAGGCATAACCGGTCTGGGGATCGTGCAATCTTCGAAGCAGACGGCGCATGCGATCGAGGCCCAAACAGATGCGTGCGCTGTTCAGAGTGGCAAGATAGTCCTCAGGGCTGACAGGATTCATTCGGGTGTTTTGACAAAGAACATCCGGGCACGGCAAAAAGAACCACGGGTGGCTGACCGACTGTATGTTCCATGGAAACACTTTCCACCGGAGAAACTCTCTTACCGGAGATCCATGTGATCAGTCCGTCCCGCGCGAATCAGGGAACCACTTTGAATACCTCGTCGCCGGGGCGAACGCGGTCTGCAACCTTGATCCCGATATAGTCTCCGGCAACAGCTTTTTCAACTTTCTGGTTGTTGACTTCCATGGATTCAATGATCTGGGTTAAATCGGTAGTATGACCGAAGAACTTGAGCGTATCGTTGACCAGAACCTCGCCCTCGGTGACTTTCACTGCGGCAACACTGGGTTTAGCAAAAAATTTGACCACCTCGCCAATCTTAACCTCTGCCATAACGACCTCCTTTCCCATTGCTGATCATCAACCGCATGCACTCACAAATAATTTCTTTGAAGTATAACTCTTTCAATGAAAAAAACAAGAAGAAATGCGAAAAGGCAGAGCCGCGTGGACCCTGCCTCGAAATTGATGCACATTGCATGGTCTGACCAGAGAGGGGTCTGACTTATTTATTAGCCGCGGCTGTTTTCTTCTTCGCCTTCGGTTTTTCCTTGGGGACCAATCCGATCAGTTCGATGACGGAAAGCGGCGCATTGTCGCCTGTCCGGTAACCCATTTTCACGATTCTTGTGTAGCCGCCCGACCGGTCGCGAAAACGAGCAGAAAGATCGCTGAAAAGCTTGCCGACCACTTCGGGATCCCTGACAAAAGCCAGCGCCTGTCTGCGCGCATGGAGATCACCTCTTTTGCCTAAAGTAATCATTTTTTCGGCAACCTGTTTCAGTTCCTTGGCCTTGACATCGGTTGTCCGGATCTTTTCATATTTCAAAAAGGAAGTAACCATATTCCGAAGCATGGCTTTTCTGTGACTTGAGGTCCGGCCAAGCTTACTTCCCGATTTACCATGACGCATTGATCATTTCCCTTTCCAGTCAATAAATTCTCTGTTTAATTTCGGCAGCTTTTTCCGATCCGTGTTCTCATTTGTCCTGATTCCAGGGAGGAAAATCGAGTTTCATCCCGAAATTCAGGTCCATTTCCTGCAAGATATCCTTGATCTCGTTCAGAGACTTTCGGCCGAAATTCTTCGTTTTCAGCATTTCCGCTTCGGTCTTTTGAACAAGTTCTCCGATCAGATTAATGCCGGCATTCTTCAGACAGTTGGCCGACCGAACGGAAAGCTCCAGATCATCAACGTGACGCAACAGGTTGCTGTTCGGAATACCCTCTTCAGGGATTTGGGGGATTTCTGCTTCCTCCTCGGCCTCATTGAAATTAATGAAGATGTCCATCTGATCCTTCAATATTTTGGCGGCATAGGCCAAGGCATCCTCGGGACGGACGCTGCCATCGGTCCAGATTTCGATGATCAGCCTGTCATAATCGGCGACTTGGCCCACCCGGGCATGGGTAACCGTATAGTTGACCTTTTTAATCGGAGAAAATGCCGCATCGATGTTGATCGTTCCTTCAGGCTGATCGTAATCCCTTTCTTTCCTGGCCGGCACGTAACCTTTTCCAATTTTGACAACCATCTCCGCCTTCAGGGAATCTTCACCGGAGAGTGTCGCGATATAATGATCCGGATTCAGGATTTCAACCGTCCCGTCGCAGATCATATCACCGGCTGTAATGATCCCCGCCTTGGTGGCATTCAGGTGAATCGTCCTCGGTCCATCCTGGTGCAGCTTCAGGCGCACGCCCTTCAGGTTCAGAATGATATCGGTCACGTCCTCTTTCACACCCGGAACCGTTGAGAACTCGTGGAGGACGCCCTCGATCCTGACAGAAACGATTGCGGCACCCTGAATCGACGACAGCAGAACCCTCCTGAGTGCGTTTCCGAAAGTGATCCCGAAACCCCGTTCCAAAGGCTGAGCACTGAACTCTGCGTAGAAAGGCGTATGCGTCGCCTCATCAATCTCGATCCGCTTCGGTCTTATCATACTCCGCCAGTTTCTTTGCATCATTACAAATTCCTACCCTTCGGGTCAAATTGCAGCGCTTGCAGAATATAGATCCTGATTACTTCGAATACAGTTCAACGACCAGCTGTTCCTGAACCGGCATGGTCAACTCTTCTCTGGTGGGGAGAACCTTTAATACCCCTCTGTAGTTCTCCTTGTCGATTTCGATCCATTGCGGAATCCCCCTTCTGGCAATCGATTCCATGGCATCGAGAATCCGCTCGACTTTCCGGCTGCCCTCTCTGACCTGAACGTCATCGCCCACTTGAAGCTGATAGGAAGGAATATTGACGGGCTTTCCGCTGACCAGGAAATGATTGTGCCGGACCAGTTGCCTTGCCTCGGTCCTGGAATTGGCGAACCCCATTCGGAAAACCATGTTATCGAGCCGCCGCTCCAGAAAAAGGAGCAGGTTGGTTCCCGTGATCCCTTTCTGGCGATCCGCTTTTTCAAAATAGCCCCTGAACTGTTTTTCCATGAGGCCGTACATCCTTTTCAGTTTCTGCTTTGCCCGTAACTGAACACCGTAGTCTGAATGCTTTTTGCGCATCTGACCGTGCTCTCCCGGTGCATAGCCCCGCCGTTCGAAAGCGCACTTCTCGCTATAACAACGGTCTCCCTTCAGAAACAGCTTGAGACCTTCCCTTCGACATAACCGACATGCGGATTCTCTGTACCTTGCCAAAAAAACCTCCCTGATTATGCGTCAATTTAAATCGGATGTTGAGTATCTGAAAACACAGCCTGAAAACCCTTCAAACCCTTCTTCGCTTCGGCGGCCGGCAGCCGTTATGGGGAATGGGGGTCACATCCCGGATCAGGCTGATGTTAAGACCTGCCAGTTGTAGCGACCGCAAAGCAGACTCGCGACCGGAACCCGGGCCTTTGACGTAAACCTGAACACTTCGGAGGCCATGCTCCCGGGCTTTTTTCACCGCATCCTCTGCCGCAAGCTGAGCGGCAAAGGGAGTGCTTTTCCGCGACCCCTTGAACCCCTGCATTCCGGCGGAAGCCCAGGCAATGACATTGCCGCTCAAATCCGTGATGGTCACAATCGTGTTGTTGAACGTCGATTGAATGTGGGCAATTCCTTCGGTAACGTTTTTCTTTTCCTTTTTCTTTCCTGTCTTTCTGACTGGCTTTGCCATGACTCCTCCGGATCGCTATTCGGCGTTACTTCTTTTTGCCCGCAATGGACCGTCGCGGTCCCTTTCTCGTACGCGCGTTGGTGCTGGTTCTCTGTCCCCTGACCGGAAGGCCTTTGCGATGCCGAAGCCCACGATAGGTTCCAATGTCCATCAGCCGTTTCAGGGACATGGATACTTCCCGCCGCAAATCGCCCTCAACTTTATGTTCCTTGTCGATGATATTTCTGATGGAGGTGATTTCCGAATCGGCCAGATTGTCCGTTTTGGTCTCAGGCGGCACACCCGCTTTCTCGAGGATCTCTTTGGCCTTGGAACGCCCGATCCCGTAAATATAAGTCAAAGCAATCTCCATTCGCTTGTTTTTCGGTAAATCCACACCTGCTATTCTTGCCACCTGCCAACCTCCTGATGATAATTCCCGAGTCTATCCCTGGCGTTGCTTGTGTTTGGGGTTCTCACAAATCACGCGCAAAACTCCCCGCCGCTTGATGATCTTGCATTTATCGCAGATCTTTTTGACAGAAGACCTCACTTTCATCTCTCACTCCTTTTCCGCCGTTCAACAGACCCTTCCTTGCCTTCGCTGGCAAGGATCCTCCAGGGCCGGGAAACTTTTTATTTCGTCCTGTAAACAATCCTCCCGCGGGTCAGATCATAGGGCGACAATTCAACCGTTACTTTGTCTCCCGGGAGAATCTTGATAAAGTGCATCCGCATCTTACCGGAAATGTGCGCAAGAACGCGATGTCCGTTTTCCAGTTCGACGCGGAACATGGCATTGGGCAACGGTTCGATGACGCGCCCTTCAACCTCTATCGGTTCTTCTTTGGCCATAAACGCATCCCGTTCTATTCGTGATTCCGGCTCAGGATGACCGGACCCTGTTCCGTGATCGCCACCGTATGCTCGAAATGGGCGGAGAGCCTGCCGTCTTGCGTGACCACCGTCCAGCCATTGTCCAGGATGTTGACCTTGTATGTTCCCGCATTCACCATGGGCTCAATCGCAAGGACCATGCCGCATTTCAGCTCGATCCCCCTGCCGACAACGCCATAGTTGGGAATATGCGGTTCCTCATGGAGGCTCTTCCCGATACCGTGACCGCCGAAATCCCTTACTACGGAAAAGCCGGCAGCCTCAACGCAACGCTGCACACCGGCTGAAATATCGCCCAGGCGGTTTCCGGTCATTGCCTGCTGAATGCCCTCGTAAAGGCTCCGCTCGGTGATCTGCAAAAGTTTCCAGGCTTCTTCTGAAATGTCGCCGACCGGCACCGTAATGGCGGCATCCCCGCAGTAACCTTTGTACCGGACTCCGAAATCGATGCTCAGGATGTCCCCGGACCTGAGAATCCGGCCGGACGGCATGCCATGCACGACCTCCTCATTAACGGAGGCACAGAGGGAAAAAGGATAACCCCGATAACCTTTGAAGGCTGGTTTGGCTCCCTTTTTCCTGGCTAACTCCTCGGAGTAGCGATCCAGTTCCAGTGTCGTGACGCCCGGTTTTGTCTTCTCCTTCAGCGCTGTGAGAATCTCCGCAACAATTCTGTTGCTGGTCCTCATTTTTTCGATTTCATCCGGTCGTTTCAGGATGACCATCATGTTGAGCCTGTCTCAATGAATCTGCTCACCCCGTCAGCGTCTCTTCGCGATACGTCCTTTCTTCATGAAACCCTCATATTGTCGGGTCAGGAGATGCGTCTCTATTTGACCGGCGGTATCCAGAGCCACCCCGACCACAATCAGAAGAGCCGTCCCGCCGAAGTAGAAAGGCACATTGTAATAGCTGATCAAAATGCTGGGAAGAACACACACTGCCGACACATAGATCGCCCCACTGAAGGTCAGCCGGGTCAGCACGTCATCGATATAGTCGGCCGTCTTCTTGCCTGGGCGAATGCCCGGCACATATCCTCCGTACTTCTTCATGTTATCTGCAACATCCACGGGGTTGAAGGTGACCGCCGTATAAAAATAACAGAAGAAAATGATGAACGCCACGTAGAGTAACTCATAACCGACTCTTCCCGGAACAAGCGCACCGGCCAGCGTCTTCATCCAAGGATGCGGTATGAAGTTGGCGATGGTTGCCGGAAACATGATGATCGAAGAAGCAAAAATGGGTGGAATGACTCCCGCAGTGTTCACTTTGAGGGGGAGATGCGTCGTTTGTCCGCCATACATTTTCCGTCCCACAATCCGCTTGGCATATTGAACGGGGATCCGCCTCTGTCCGCTTTCAACGAAGACGATGACTGCCACGACCGCCAGCATCATGATGATGAGAAACAAAACAAAAAATATGCCCATCTCCCCTGTCGACATCAGGCTGAAAGTGCTCAGAATGGCCGCGGGCGCCCGGCAGACAATGCCCGCAAAAATGATCAGCGAAATTCCGTTGCCGATCCCCTTTTCGGTGATCTGCTCCCCGAGCCACATGATGAAGGACGTCCCGGCGGTCAGCGTAATGACCGTCATCAGCCGGAAACTCCAGCCGGATTCGATTACGATTGATACGCCGGTCGGACCGGCCATGTTTTCCAGTCCGATGGCGATCCCGAACCCCTGAATGATACTCAGGATCACGGTTCCGTATCGCGTATACTGGGTGATTTTTCTTCTGCCTGCATCTCCTTCCTTGGACAACTTCTCCAGATAGGGAAAAGCCACCGTCAGCAACTGAAGGATAATGGATGCGCTGATATAGGGCATGATCCCCAAGGCAAAGACCGACAGATTGCTCAAAGCACCGCCAGCAAACATGTCAAAGAGCCCCAGCAATGAACCTTTTGCCTGTGCAAAAAAAGCGGCCAGGGCAACGGTATCGATCCCCGGTGTCGGAACATGCGCTCCGATCCTGTACACAATGAGCAGAAGAAAGGTATAGAGGATCCGCTTCTGGAGTTCAGGAATCTTGGATATATTTTTTAAGCCGTCTAACAAATCAGACAACCTCTATAATCGAACCACCGGCAGCTTCTATTTTGCTTCTGGCGCTGCGGCTGACGCTGCGCACCTTGAGCGAAAGCGGCTGCCCCACATCTCCCCTACCCAGAATCTTGATGCCGTCACCCTTTCTTTTGACCAGACCGGCCTGAAGAAGACGGTCCTCGTCAATGACAGAACCTTCGGGAAATCCCTTCAACTGTTCAATGTTGACCGCGACGATTTTCTTACGGAACGTGTTTCGGAAGCCGCGCTTGGGCAATCTCCTCGCCAAGGGCATCTGTCCGCCTTCAAAACCATGCCGGATCCCGCCACCGGAACGCGCCTTCTGGCCCTTGGCGCCTTTGCAGGAAGTCCCGCCGTGACCCGAGCCGTCCCCGCGTCCCACCCTTTTCCGTTTTTTTCGAGAACCTGTAGGGGTTTTGAGTGAGCCAAGATTCATATGTCCTTCCCCTTTACTTCTTCCATGGAAACCAGATGACTGACCTTCCTGACCATTCCCCGAATTTCGGGGGTGTCATGTAGCAATACGGAACGATTCAGCTTCCGAAGGCCCATACCGGCAAGAATCTTGCGTTGCGCCTCCGGCCTGCCAATATAACTTCTCAGCAGTGTTATCTTGATTTTCTTTTGCACTGATGACCTCTTCACGCGGAGATGGACGCTTCCGCAGTTCGCTTTCCTCTCAATGTTAAAATCTGATCCGGAGTTTTCAATCTGCAAAGACCGTCGATGGTTGCCTTGACCAGGTTGTGCGGGTTGTGGGAACCTAGACATTTGGTCAGGATATTGTGGACACCGGCCACTTCCAGTACAGCCCGGACCGCACCGCCGGCGATCAGGCCGGTCCCTTCGGATGCCGGTTTCAAAAGAACCTTGCCGGCACCATAGTGACCGATCACCTCGTAAGGAATGGTTTTGTTCAAAACGGCTACTCGGGCCATGTTTTTCTTTGCCTGCTCCGTACCTTTCCGGATGGCTTCCGGAACTTCATGAGCTTTCCCCAGGCCTGCACCGACAGAACCCTTGCCGTCTCCCACAACAACAACAGCGCTGAACCTGAAGCGCCTTCCTCCCTTTACGACTTTTGCCGTTCTGTTGATCGCAATCACCCTGTCCAGAAGTTCCAATTCTTCCATAAATTCCCCACTCAACCCCTGTGCCATTGCAAAAAGAACACCTACATTCCATCCGCTAAAATTTCATCCCCGCCTCGCGAGCCGCTTCAGCCAGCGCACGGACGCGACCATGATAAAGAAAACTGCCCCGGTCAAAAACTACCTGGGAAATACCCATGGCCTGCAGACGCCTGGAAACCAGTCTCCCGACTTCCTTTGCCTGATCGACCTTGTTCAATTTTTCCAGGCTGCCTTTCAGTTCCCGACTCAGCGTGGAAGCCTCTGCGACCGTCCTTCGTCCATCGTCGTCAATTGCCTGCACGTAAATATGCACTGTGCTTCGGAATATCGACAAACGCGGCTTCGCTTCCGTTCCGAAAATCTTGGCCCTGACTCTTGCTTTTCGCTTCGTTCTGATCTTTTCTATCTTTTTTGATGCCAATTTCCTACCTCTTTCAAGCCTCCGGACGACCTTGAATATCCTCTCGCCTCAGTATCGCTTTTTTTCTCAATGATCAGCTACCAACGGATTTCCCGACCTTCCGCCTTACAATTTCGCCTGTATATTTGATCCCCTTGCCTTTGTATGGTTCCGGTTTCTTCAGAGCCCGGATTTCTGCAGCCACCCGGCCGACAAGCTGCTTGTCGATACCGGACACCACGATATTCACAAGCTTGTCAACTTTGATTTCAATGCCCTTCGGAATCACATAGTCCACCGGACTCGAATAACCCACCACCAAACGAAGCCGATCATTGTTCGTTTCTGCACGGTAGCCAACCCCGGAAAGCTCCAAACCCTTTTCGAAACCCTTGCTGACTCCCGTTACCATGTTGTCTACCAGTGTTCTTACCAGTCCATGATAGGCTCTTGCCTTTCTGCTGTCGGATGCTCTTTGGATCGTTATGGATTTCGGATCGAGAGTCACCTCGATTTCCGGCGGAACTTCCATTGAAAGTTTTCCCTTGGGACCCTCGAACTTGAGCGTGGCTTGATCCTGAAAAACTTTTACGCCACCCGGAACCGATACGGGCTTTTTACCAATTCTTGACATGAACGACTCCCATACCACCTAAATTTTCAGAACACGCCTCACCAGACATTGCATAGGATCTCACCGCCGATGTTCAGTTCCCGGGCTTCTTTGTCCGTCAGGATCCCTCTCGATGTAGACAGAATGGACGTCCCATAGCCATTCAAAACCCTTGGAATTTTTTCACCACTCACATAGATGCGACGCCCCGGCCTGCTGACCCTCTGAATATCCGTGATGACAGACTTTCTGCCATCCTGATATTTCAGATAAACCCGCAATGTTTCTCGACCGACATCGTCCTTTTTGGTATCATAACCGCTGATATAGCCAGCTTTTTTCAACACATCGGCAATCCGGACATTCATGCGGGACATCAAAACGTCGGCGCTCTTGAAACGGCTGCGATTCGCATTCCTGATTCTGGTTAACATATCCGCAATCGGATCGGTCATCCCCATAAGCAACTCCTTGATGCTGTTCCTACCAGCTCGATTTTACGACACCCGGTATCTCACCTTTAAGGGAGAGATTTCTCAGGCAGATCCTGCACATATCAAATTTCCGGTAATACGCCCTCGGTCTGCCGCAAATCGGGCAACGATTGTATGCTCGGACTGAAAATTTTACGGCTCTCTTTGCTTTTGCGATTAACGATTTTTTCGCCACTCCCACTCCTCCAGCGGATTGCCCTGCCTGTGTCCCCAAAAATTCAATTTCTGAATGGCACACCCATGAGCTTTAACAATTTACGTGCCTCGTCATCCGTTTTCGCAGTCGTCACAACCACAATATTCATTCCTCTGACTTTATCAATCTTGTCGTAATCTATTTCCGGAAAGATGATCTGCTCCTTCAGTCCCAGTGCAAAATTACCGCGGCCATCAAAGGATTTCGGAGAGATCCCCCTGAAATCACGGACTCTGGGCAGATTGATATTCACCAGTCGATCAAAAAACTCATACATTCTTTCTTTCCGGAGTGTCACAGAGCATCCGATCGACATTCCCTGCCGAAGCTTAAAGGTTGCAATCGATCGCCTCGCTTTGGTGATGACCGGCTTTTGTCCCGTAATCAGGGAAAGCTCCTGAACGGCGCTATCCAGAATCTTTATGTTCTGGATGGCCTCTCCGAGTCCCATGTTGATAACGATTTTTTCGAGCCTCGGAACCTCCATGCGATTCTTGTAATCAAACATCTTGATTAATGCGGGGACTACTTCCTTTTCATAATAATCTTTTAGTCTTGCCATTTTTCGGACCTATGTTATTTTACGAATCCAATATTTCTTGACATTTCTTGCAGATGCGGACCTTCTTGCCGTCATCCAGGACCTTGTAGCCCACCTTGACTCCCCTGTCGCACTTGTTGCAGAGGAACATCACGTTCGAAATCTGCAAAGGACCTTCTTTTTCCACAATTCCTCCTTTGCCTTTCGCATCGGGCTTCTGATGTTTTTTTACAAAGTTCACCTTCTCAATGACAATTTTGCCTTCTTTACTGATGATCTTCATGATCTTGCCGGTTTTCCCCTTCTCCTTGCCGGCCTGGACCTTCACCATGTCCCCTTTTTTCAACCTGTTATGCTGCATATTTCATTCCCTGTCTGCTTTGTCGTTTTTGCGCCCCGGATTTCTTGGTTTACAACACCTCCGGCGCCAGGGAAATGATTTTCATGAATTGTTTCGCCCTCAATTCCCGCGCGACCGGCCCGAATATTCTTGTTCCAACGGGTTCCAGTTGATTGTTGATGAGCACGGCGGAATTGTCATCAAATTTCAAAAACGTTCCGTCCGGCCTTCGTGTTCCCTTGGCGGTCCTCACGATGACCGCTTTCATCACATCGCCTTTTTTAACCTTGGAGTTCGGGATGGCCTCCTTCACCGAAACAACGATCACATCACCCACGCCGGCGTATCTTCTTTTGGATCCGCCCAAGACCTTGACGCAGGCGACTTTCTTCGCACCCGAATTATCCGCCACGTTTAAAACCGTTTGCATCTGAATCATATATCAACTCCGCCGAACCGAAAGCTTTACTCCGTCTGATTTTCTA
This sequence comes from uncultured Syntrophaceae bacterium, assembly GCA_964460245.1. Lineage (GTDB taxonomy): Bacteria > Desulfobacterota > Syntrophia > Syntrophales > Fen-1087 > JAXDBM01. The sequence continues at coordinate 33,615 of CAYWTL010000009.1, forward strand.
TTTGGCCTTCTCCAAGACCTCAATCATCCGCCACCGCTTCTCGCGGCTCAGCGGACGGGACTCAACGATCAGCACCTTATCGCCTACATTGCAGATATTCTTCTCATCATGAGCCTTGAATTTGACATAGTTCCGCACATACTTTTGAAAAACCGGATGTCTTACCAGCCTCTGCGCCCTGACAACAATTGTCTTATCCATCTTGTTACTGACAACCACGGCCTTGATCATTCTTTTATTGCTTCGCTCGCCCATTATGATCCCGCAACCTCCTTCTGCCTCAACACGGTCTTAATGCGGGCAATGTCTTTGCGAACCCGGCCCATCATTGCCGGGGAATCCAATTGCCCCGAGGTGTGGCGAATCCGGAGTCTGAAAAGCTCTTCCGCCAGATCCTTGTTCTTTTGCCGCAGTTCATCCATGCCCATATCCCTGATCTCTTTAATTTTCATCGGATAACTCCCTTGACAGAAACTTGGTGGATATGGGCAGTTTATGCGACGCAAGCCGGAAAGCCTCCCGGGCTACTTCGCGGGAAACGCCTTCCATCTCATACATCACCACGCCGGGCCGAATAACAGCCACCCACTCTTCCGGCGCGCCTTTTCCCTTTCCCATGCGGGTCTCCGCCGGCTTTTTGGTCACGGACTTATGGGGAAAGATTCGAATCCAAATTTTGCCACCCCTTTTGACGTGGCGGGTCATGGCAACGCGAGCGGCCTCGATCTGTCTCGCAGTCAGCCAGCCACATTCCGTGGCTTGCAGACCATAGTCACCGAAAGTCACCTGACTGCCACGAACCGCCTTACCGCCCATGCGTCCTCTCTGCAACTTCCTGAATTTAACCCTTTTTGGAGATAACATGTTTCAGCAACCTCTATCCCTGCATCTTTTTAACCGTGCAAAAATCCGTCTATTTATCCGTCTCTTTCTTGCCGGGCAGAACTTCTCCATGAAATATCAATACTTTTACCCCGATCAAACCATAAGCGGTACGGGCCTCTGTGAAACCGCAATCGATATCTGCTCTCAGGGTATGCAGAGGCACTCTTCCCTCGCGATACCACTCGGATCGCGCCATTTCAGACCCGCCCAGCCTGCCGCCGCAGTTCACCCGGATTCCCTTCGCGCCAAATTTTAAGGCGGAGGTCACGCATTTTTTCATCGCCCTTCTGAAAGCAACACGCCGCTCCAGCTGAAGAGCAATATTCTCGGCAACAAGCTGCGCATCGATTTCCGGTTTGCGAATCTCCAGGATATTGATGATGACTTCGCTCTTTGTCACGCTTCCCTCGAGATCCTTCTTGAGCTTGTCGATTTCAGAGCCCTTCTTTCCGATTATGATACCGGGCCGCGCCGCATAAATGTTGACTTTGGCCTTGTTGGCCGCCCTTTCGATCTCAACTTTTGAAATTCCTGCATGAAAGAGCTTCTTTTTCAGGTACTTCCTGATTTTTAAATCCTCATGGAGCAATGGGCCATAATTCTTATCCGCGTACCAGAGCGACTGCCACGTCTTGATGCCTCCCAATCTCAGCCCTATCGGGTTAACCTTCTGCCCCAACCTGTCACCTCCTCAACGCTTACTCTTCATCCAGGATAATGGTTATGTGGCTCATCCTTTTCTTGATTGAAGCGGCCCTCCCCTGTGCCCGGGCGCGCCATCTTTTCAAAGATGGTCCCTGATCGACAAAAACTGCTTTCACATAAAGAATGCTGTCATCGATATTCGGATTCTGTTTCGCATTGGCAATGGCCGATTTTAAAACCTTTCCAATGATTCCGCTGGCATATTTCCGCGTAAAAAGCAGCGTGCTTTCCGCTTCACGAATCTTTTTCCCCCTTACCAAATCCGCCACAAGTTTCGCCTTCTGTGGCGATATCCTGATATACTTTGCAACCGCTTTCGCTTCCATATCCCTCTGAACTCCAGACCGTTGATCCCGTCAATGGATTATTTACGGACTTTCGACTTTCGATCACCGGCATGACTGTAGAACGTCCTTGTCGGCGCAAACTCTCCCAGTTTGTGTCCCACCATGTTCTCCGTCACGAAAACAGGCACAAATTTCTTTCCGTTATGAACAGCAAAGGTTTGTCCAATCAACTCGGGCACCACCGTGGAACGCCGGGACCAGGTTTTGATCACGCTTTTACTGCCGGAAGAATCCGCTTTTCTCACCTTATCGAGAAGCTTTTCATCGATATACGCACCCTTTTTGACTGAACGCGCCACCTTTCAACCCCTTCTCTTTACGATATATTTGTCCGTTTTCTTGTTCTTTCTCGTCTTATGTCCCTTTGTGGGGATCCCCCATGGCGTGCAGGGATGTCTCCCCCCCGATGATTTGCCTTCTCCACCCCCCATGGGATGGTCAACGGGATTCATGGCGACTCCGCGGACGCTGGGGCGTTTTCCCAGCCATCGAGCTCTCCCTGCTTTGCCGATGCTTAAATTTTCGTGGTCGATATTGCCGACCTGACCGATCGTCGCCTTGCACTCAATGAACACTTTCCGAACCTCTCCCGAAGGAAGTCTGACCTGTGCATAATCTCCCTCCTTGGCCATCAGTTGTCCGTAGGCGCCGGCGCTTCGAATCATCTGCGCTCCCCGGCCAATCTTGAGTTCCAAGTTGTGAACCAACGTACCCAGGGGAATGTTCTTCAGGGGAACGGTGTTTCCGGGTTTAATGTCTGCATTGTCGCTGCTGACGATACTGTCGCCTACGACCACCTTGTGAGGGGCAATGATATAGCGTTTTTCACCGTCCAGATAACTGACCAGAGCAATTCTGGCCGTCCGGTTCGGATCATACTCGATCGTCACCACCTTGCCCGGGACATCCGCCTTGTTCCGTCTGAAATCAATCAGCCTGAATTTTTTCTTGTGGCCGCCACCGATATGACGGCTGGTAATCCGCCCGTTGGTGTTGCGCCCTCCCGTCCTTTTCACGGGGCGCAACAGGCTTTTCTCCGGAACCGTGGCCGTAATCTCGGAAAAGTCAGAGCATGTCTGAAATCTTCGACCGGGCGACGTGGGTTTGTACTTTCTGATTGCCATAAATGAGACCCTCCCCTCTATACTCCCTCGTAGACCTCAATGCGATTACCGGGAGCCAAGGTGACAACGGCCTTCTTCCACGAGCGTTTCTGTCCGACAACCCTCCCCAGCCGTTTTTTCTTGCCCGTCACATTCATGACATGAACATTGAGGACCTTGACTTTGAAGAGTTTCTCAATCGCGTTGACGATTTCGATTTTATTCGCCCTGCGATCAACCTCAAAGACATATTTATTGGCCTCTTCCCTTGCGAGAGTGCTCTTTTCCGTAATCAGCGCTTTTTTAACGATGCGATACAGTTCCATTATGCCAATAATGCCCCTTCAATCATTCTCACAGAGGGTTCCAGAAGCACGACATGGTCATGTCTCAACAAGTCATAAACGTTGATTCCCTCTGATTTGATCATTTTTATGTCGCTGAGGTTTTTCGAAGATTTCTCCAATTCCTGATTCGGCTTGTCCAGAATGAAGAGGGCTTTCCGGAAGCCGAACCGGTCAACGACTTCCTTGAATTTCCGTGTTTTGATCTCTTCCATGGGAAATTCCTTGAGGATGACGATTCGATCCTCGCTGAATTTCATGCTGAGGGCGGAGATGATGGCCGCTTTCCTGACTTTTCTGGAAACTTTATAGGCATATTCTTTCGGCCTGGGACCGAAGACGGTTCCCCCGCCTCTCCACAACGGCGAGCGTGTTGTCCCCGCTCTTGCCCGACCCGTTCCCTTCTGGCGCCATGGTTTCTTGCCGCCACCCCGTATGTCGCCCCGCTCCTTGGTCGCAGCCGTTCCTTGACGTCTCGATGCCATCTGCATCCGGACGACCTCGTAGACGATATCGTGATTGGCCTGGGCGCCGAAAACGGCATCGTTCAATTCAATCTGCGACACCTTGTTCTTATCAATATCAAACACATCCGCAACCGGCATATCGACTCCCGAATCTAACTGAGCGACCTTGCTTTAATCGCCCTTTTAATCAGCACGATCCCGTTCTTTCCTCCAGGAACGGCTCCCTTGACCAGGATCAGATTTTGTTCAGGCCTGACCGCCCATACCATCAAATTCTGAATGGTTACCCTTTCGCTTCCCATATGCCCGGGCAACTTCTTCCCCTTGAAGACCCTGGAAGGATCTGCACTGGCGCCGATGGAACCCGGGGCCCGGTGAAACATGGAGCCATGGGTCGCCCTGCCCCCGCTGAAGCCGTGCCTTTTCATAACACCGGCGAAGCCTTTTCCCTTTGAGGTACCGGAAACATCCACATAATCGCCGGCTTTGAAAAGATCGACCCTCAGTTCCTGTCCGAGATCATAAGCATTCGAAGCGGTCCTGAATTCCCGAAGCAGCCTGAAGAGCCCCTTGTCCGCCTTCTTGAAGTGTCCCTGGAGCGCTTTTGTGACATTCTTGCGCTTCACCCGACCGAAGCCCAGTTGGATGGCATCATACCCATCGATATCCCGGGTCTTTTTTTGAATCACGACGGACGGTTCCGCTTCGATGACCGTTACCGCCACGGACTCTCCGTACTCTGAAAAGATCTGCGTCATCCCCAGTTTTTTGCCAATGATTCCTATTTCCATGATTTCACACGTCTTCACGAAACCGGCATTCTCAAGAAAAACAGGAGATGAACTGTCCGGAGCCGCTCATCTCCATTCCCCGAAATCTTAAAGTTTTATCTCCACATCCACGCCGGCAGACAGATCCAGTTTCATCAGGGCATCCACGGTAGACTGCGTCGGCTCAATGATGTCGATCAAGCGTTTGTGTGTCCTGATTTCAAACTGCTCCCTCGACTTCTTGTCCACATGGGGAGATCGGTTGACACAGTACTTGTTGATTTCCGTCGGGAGCGGAATCGGCCCTGCCACACGGGCACCCGTCCTTCTGGCCGTCTCTACGATATCCTCTACGGATCGATCCAGCAGCTTGTAATCGTACGCTTTGAGGCGGATTCTAATTTTTTGATCTTTCATGATTTATACGGTCTCATCCGTTTCGCTTCATTCGATGATCTTGCTGACCACGCCCGCTCCGACGGTCCTGCCACCTTCCCGAATGGCAAACCGGAGCTGTTCCTCCATGGCAATGGGGGTAATGAGCTGGATCTCCAGATTGACATTGTCACCCGGCATCACCATTTCGACCCCTTCGGGAAGCGTGCAGACGCCGGTCACGTCAGTCGTCCGGAAATAAAACTGAGGGCGGTAGCCGGGGAAAAACGGTGTATGCCGGCCGCCTTCTTCCTTGGTCAAAACATAAACGGCGGCGTTGAATTTCGTGTGTGGCGTGATGGATCCGGGCTTTGCGACGACCTGACCCCTTTCCACTTCCTCGCGCTTGGTTCCTCTCAAAAGCACTCCAATATCATCGCCTGCCCGTCCTTCATCCAGCGTCTTGCGGAACATTTCCACGCCGGTGCAAACGGTTTTGAAGGTCGGGCGGATCCCGATGATTTCCACTTCGTCACCGGTTCGAACGATCCCCCGATCGACCCGGCCGGTCACCACGGTTCCGCGGCCGGAGATGGAAAAAACATCCCCTACGGGCATCAGAAATGGCTTGTCCAGAACGCGAACCGGCTCCGGAATGTAGTCGTCTACGGCATCCATCAGTTTGTGGATGGACTGGACATCCGGATCGTTTTCGTCATCGCTCTCCAGCGCCTTGAGCGCCGATCCACGAATGATCGGAATGTCATCTCCGGGAAACTCGTACGCCGTAAGCAACTCTCTCAACTCGAGTTCCACCAGATCAAGCAACTCCGGGTCGTCGACCAAGTCGACTTTGTTCATATAGACGACGATATAGGGAACCTGAACCTGTCTCGCAAGGAGGATGTGCTCCCGGGTCTGGGGCATGGGGCCGTCGGATGCGGCCACGACCAGAATGGTGCCATCCATGTGCGCCGCTCCGGAAATCATGTTTTTGATATAGTCCGCATGGCCGGGACAATCCACATGGGCATAATGCCGTTTGGCAGTCTGATACTCCACATGGGTAATATTGATGGTTACGCCTCTTTCCTTTTCTTCGGGGGCATTGTCGATGGAGTCGAAAGACCTGAATTCAGCCAACCCTTTCTTGGCCAAGTGTTTGGTGATCGCAGCCGTCAATGTGGTTTTTCCATGATCCACATGCCCAATCGTCCCAATATTGAGATGCGGCTTTGTCCTTTCAAATTTTTTCTTAGCCATTTTTCCCTACCTCCTTCAGCGTTGAATGTTTCCGTTGTTCTCCTCTTCGATTTCAGACCTTTTCTTCATGCCTTTCCCGTTTCTGCAAGTATCCTCCCGCCTGTCCCGACGGCCGGGATCAGCCCCTTACCGACAAACTAAAATCGGTAATGGGCAAACGCCTTGTTCGCCTCCGCCATTTTGTGGACGCTCTCTCTCTTTTTGATCGCCGCCCCGCGATTGTTGGCGGCATCAATCAGCTCTGCAGCCAGTTTTTCCTTCATCGTTTTTTCGGTTCTCTCCCGTGAATGCAGAATCAGCCAGCGAATTCCAAGAGCGACACGCCGGGACGGAGCGACTTCAGTGGGAACCTGATACGTAGATCCTCCCACCCTGCGTGATTTCACCTCAATGACCGGCTTGGCATTATTGATCGCCTTTTCGAAAATCTCGACCGGTGATTCCTTGGTACGCTTTTCGATGATATCGAAGGAACCGTATAGTATCGATTCAGCAACGCTTTTTTTGCCCCGCTTCAGAAGATTGTTGATAAACTTCGCCACCAGTTTGTTGTTGTACTTCGGATCCGGCAGTATTTCCCTTTTTGTGATTTCCCTTCTTCGCGGCATAAGAACATCTCCATCCTAACTCGGTCTCTTGGCCCCGTATTTCGATCTGCCCTGTTTTCTGTCCTGCACACCCACGGAATCCAGCGTACCCCTGACAATGTGATATCGAACTCCCGGAAGGTCCTTGACGCGCCCCCCTCTGACCAGCACGACCGAATGTTCCTGAAGGTTGTGGCCCATTCCCGGTATGTAGGACGTGACTTCGTAACCGCTGGTCAGACGAACCCGGGCAACTTTTCGTAATGCTGAATTGGGTTTTTTCGGTGTCGTTGTGTAAACCCTGACACATACCCCCCTGCGCTGCGGTGAACTGATCAGCGCCGGTGTTGCCGCCTTTTTTTGTATTTTGGCCCGACCCTTGCGAACCAGTTGATTTATTGTAGGCATTCTACCTCCACAGAGCCTTCGTGGCGATTCTTTTTCTGGATTAGCAAAAGGTGAGCTACATATCAATTTGCTGTTTGTGTGTCAAGCATTTTCTCTTCCGCATTTTCATCTGTTTGCTGATCTTCCAGTTCTTCACTCTCGTCTGCGCTTGTCCGAATCCCGAGTTTCCGGTAAATTGAAAGACCCGTGCCCGCCGGGATCAGCCGACCCATGATGACATTCTCCTTAAGTCCTCTCAAATAATCCACCTTGCCCGCCAGAGAGGCTTCCGTCAGAACACGGGTTGTCTCCTGGAAGGAAGCCGCTGAAATAAAACTCTGGGTGCTGAGGGAAGCCTTGGTGATGCCCAGTAAAATGGGTTTTCCGATTGCCGGCTGACCACCTTTTGCGATAACCCTTTCATTTTCCTCCTGAAAACGGTATCGCTCCACTTGTTCATCGGAAATGAATGTCGTGTCGCCCGGATCAACGACCTTGACGCGGCGAAGCATCTGGCGGACAATAACCTCCATGTGCTTGTCATTGATCTTGACGCCCTGTAGCCGGTAAACCTCCTGGACCTCGTCAACCAGGTAACGGGCCAGCTCTTTTTCACCCTTGATGGTCAGCAAATCATGGGGATTGTTCACTCCGTCCATCAACGCCTCGCCGGCCGTCACGCGATCACCCTCCTGGACACTGACATGTTTGCCCTTCGGGATCAGATATTCCTTTTCTTCTCCGCTATCCGGGCTGATGATGATCTTCCTCTTCCCTTTGGCATCCTTCCCGTAGGATACGGTGCCCTCAATCTCGCTGATCACGGCAAATTCTTTCGGCTTGCGCGCCTCAAACAGTTCAGCAACCCTGGGAAGCCCTCCGGTGATGTCTTTCGTCTTGGTCGTCTCCCGGGGAATCTTTGCAAGAATATCCCCGGCGCTGACGGTATCTCCTTCCGAAACGACGAGATTCGACCCGACAGGCAGCAAATGCCTGGCAACGGCGTTGCTCCCGGGAATCTTTGCAGTTTTACCCTTGCTGTCCTTGATGGAGACACGCGGACGCAGATCGGTCCCCCGAAATTCGACAATTACCTTACGCGAGAGGCCGGTTACCTCATCCAGCTGTTCCTGCATGGTTTTTCCTTCCGTGATGTCACCAAACTTCACGGTTCCGTCCACTTCAGCCAAAATTGGAATTGAAAAGGGATCCCATTCGGCGATCAGGTCGCCCTTCTTCACGACACTTCCGTTCTTGACCTTCAAGTGCGCCCCATAGGGGACAGGATATTTGCCCCGGCTCCGCTGCTGCTCATCCAGCACATGCACTTCGCCGTTCCGGTTCATCACCACCAGGTCCGCCCCTTTTGAAGCTGCGGATGATTCCATTTTGCTCTTCACCGCATTGATGTTGACGAACTTCACCTTGCCGTCATGCCGGGCCTGAAGGGTGGAGTGCTCTTCAAATTTTGCCGTACCGCCGATGTGAAACGTCCTCATGGTCAGCTGCGTTCCGGGCTCGCCGATGGATTGGGCGGCGATGATGCCGACCGCCTCGCCGATGTTGACCAGATGCCCGTGCGCAAGGTCACGCCCATAACACCTGGCGCAGACGCCATGTTTCGATTTGCAGGTTAGTACGGAACGGATATTGACCTTTTCAATGCCCACCCGATCGATCTCATCGGCAAGGAACTCGTCGATGGCCTGATTGGCCTGTACGATAACCTCTCCCGTGAACGGATCTCGTATCTCTTCCAGAGCAACCCGTCCCAAGACCCTTTCGCCGGCTGTCTCAATGATTTCACCACCCTCCATCAGGGCGGACACGTAAATGCCGTCAATCGTGCCGCAATCGTCCTCGCTGATGATGCAATCCTGCGCCACATCGACAAGCCTCCTTGTCAGATAGCCGGAATTTGCGGTCTTCAGGGCCGTATCCGCTAGCCCCTTGCGGGCGCCATGCGTCGAGATGAAGTATTGAAGAACCGTAAGGCCTTCCCGGAAATTCGCGGTAATGGGTGTCTCGATAATCTCTCCGGATGGTTTGGCCATGAGGCCTCTCATCCCGGCCAGCTGACGAATCTGCACTGCACTTCCTCTCGCCCCGGAATCTGCCATCATGTAAATCGGGTTGAAGCTTTCGTCTTCCCGCTTCGAACCTTCCGGCAACTCCCCGCCCTCCTGACCGATGCCAACCAGCATGTCGGCGGCTATCTTTTCCGTCGCCTGGGCCCAGATATCAATCACCTTGTTATACCGCTCGCCGTCGGTGATTAGACCGTCCATATACTGCTTCTGGATCTTCACCACTTCCCTGTCTGCCCGGTTCACGATTTCCTTTTTGGTTTCCGGGATCACCATGTTGTGAATGGCGATGGAAGCTCCCGATATCGTTGCATACTTAAAACCAAGGTCTTTGAGGCGGTCGGCCAACAGGACGGTGGTCTTATCGCCACAGGAACGGTAACAGCGGTCAATCAGGTTGGATAGTTCCTTTTTGTTCATTACCCGGTTGATGGCGTCAAAAGAGATCTCTTGGGGAATGATCTCGTAAAGAACGACCCGTCCCACCGTCGTTTCCTTCAGGACCCCGTCGATGCGGACTTTGATTTTGGCGTGCAGTTCCACCATGCCGGCATCCAGTGCCGATCGGACCTCTCCGGGACTGGAAAAAACCATTCCCTCGCCTCGAACGGATGAGCGGGCTCTCGTCAGATAATAGATACCCAGAACGATATCCTGCCCCGGAATGATGATGGGCTTGCCATTAGCCGGCGACAGGATGTTGTTCGTCGACATCATGAGGACCCGTGCTTCGGTCTGGGCTTCAATGGAAAGGGGAACGTGGACGGCCATCTGATCGCCATCGAAATCGGCGTTGAAAGCGGTGCAGACCAGAGGATGAAGCTGAATTGCCTTGCCCTCAATGAGCACCGGTTCGAAGGCCTGAATGCCCAGCCGGTGGAGGGTCGGCGCACGGTTCAGCATGATGGGATATTCGCAAACGACCTCGTCGAGCGCATCCCATACTTCCGCCGTTTCCCGTTCGACCATTTTCTTCGCGCTTTTCACCGTATTGACATAACCCTTGTCCTGAAGCCGGTTGTACACAAAGGGCTTGAATAGCTCGAGCGCCATTTTTTTCGGAAGGCCGCACTGATGCAGGCGCAGATCCGGGCCGACCGTAATGACGGACCGCCCTGAATAATCCACGCGCTTGCCCAGCAGGTTCTGACGGAATCTTCCCTGTTTGCCCTTCAGCATGTCCGAAAGGGACCGAAGAGGGCGCTTGTTGGACCCTGTGATCGCCCTGCCCCGGCGGCCATTGTCGAAGAGGACATCGACGGCTTCCTGAAGCATCCGCTTTTCGTTCCGAATGATGATCTCGGGAGCATTCAGTTCTTGCAGCCTTTTCAGCCGATTGTTCCGGTTGATCACGCGCCGGTACAGATCGTTCAGGTCCGATGTGGCGAACCGCCCCCCGTCCAGGGGAACCAACGGTCTCAGATCGGGAGGAATGACGGGGAGCACGGTCAGGATCATCCATTCGGGCTTGTTGGAAGATTTTCGCAGCGCTTCAACCACCTTCAGTCGCTTGACGAGCTTTTTGCGCTTAGTGTCGGAAACCGCCACCTTCAATTCGTCCCGCAGCTCTTTGTCAAGCTCCACCAGGTCGATTTCCGTGAGGAGTTTCCGGATCGCTTCCGCTCCGATACCGACATCAAAAGCCTCCGAACCGTATTGCTCCCTGAAATCAATCAATTCTTCTTCTGAAAGCAGTTGCTTTTTGCGCAGCGGCGTCTCCTTTGGATTCAGTACAATCCAAGACTCGAAATAAAGAACTTTTTCCAGCTCTTTCAACGTCAAGTCGAGGACATTGCCGATCCGGCTGGGTAGGCTCTTGAGGAACCAGATATGCGCCACCGGGGTGGCCAGCGTGATGTGGCCCATTCGCTCCCTGCGCACCTTGGACTGGATAACCTCCACACCGCATTTCTCACAAACCACGCCCCGGTGCTTCATCCGCTTGTAACGGCCGCACAGGCATTCATAATCCTTCACGGGACCAAAAATCTTTGCGCAGAAAAGACCATCCCGTTCCGGTTTGAAGGTCCGATAGTTGATGGTCTCGGGTTTCTTGACCTCCCCCTTCGACCAGGAAAGGATCCTCTCCGGGGAGGCAATCCCCATCTTGATCAGATTGAAACGGATGGGATCCTTTGGCTTCTCAAAATAACTGAACACATCTTCCACGGATGCTCTCTCCTCTGGAAATCAAAACTGGGAAAATGAACCGAAAGCTTACTCCGATTCAGCGCTTCTTCGTTTTAATCTCACGTATCACTCCTCTTCGATCAGTTCCACGTCAAGTCCGAGGCTCTGCAATTCCTTGACAAGAACATTAAAAGATTCCGGAAGCCCGGGCTCCAGGGTATGCTCCCCCTTCACGATGGCTTCATAAATTCTCGTCCTGCCCGCCACGTCATCGGATTTCACTGTCAGAAACTCCTGCAGTGAATAAGCGGCCCCGTAAGCCTCCATGGCCCAAACCTCCATCTCTCCCAGTCGCTGACCGCCAAATTGCGCCTTTCCGCCCAACGGTTGTTGCGTTACCAGAGAATAAGGACCGATGGATCTCGCGTGAATCTTGTTGTCGACCAGGTGATGAAGTTTCAGCATGTAGATCATACCCACCGTAATTTCCTGGTCAAAGGGCTCCCCCGTCCTGCCGTCATAAAGCACGGTCTGTCCGGTTTCGGGGAGATTCGCAACCTGCAGCATTTCCTTGATTTCACTTTCATGGGCGCCTTCAAATACAGGCGTCGCCACGGAAATACCCCTTCTCAGTCTGCCGATGAACTTTTTGATTTCCCCATCCGTCGCACCGTCCACTAAGCGATTGCATTCGGGAGAAGCATAGAGCCGTTTCAGCTCCTTTCTCAGATGATCCACGCTGTAATGCTTCTCCATCAACGCGTTGATTTGCTCTCCCAGGCCTTTCGCCGCCCAGCCGAGGTGGGTCTCGAGGATTTGACCCACGTTCATCCTGGATGGAACGCCGAGGGGGTTCAGAATAATGTCAACCGGTGTCCCGTCGCTGAAATAGGGCATGTCTTCCTCCGGGAGGATTCTGGACAAAACGCCCTTGTTTCCGTGGCGGCCGGCCATTTTATCACCGACCGAAAGCTTTCGCTTGATGGCAATATACACCTTGACCAGTTTGATGACCCCGGGCGGAAGTTCATGACCCGCCTTCAATTTTTCTTTCTTTTCCTCGAACAGGGCATCTACGAACTCGATCTTTCGGGATAGATTGGACAGGAGGGCATTAATTTTTTCCTCCGTCTGGGTATCGTTCAGGATGGATATTTCTTTCCAAAGAGAAAAAGGGATCCGCTCCAGGACTTCTTCCGTGAGAATGTCCCCTTTTTTCAGCAGATTTTTTTTCTTCTTCGGATCGACCAGCTTAACCGCAGACGTTTTGCCGACCAGCATGGCATAAATTTTATTCTTGACGGCCTCCGTGACAATCTTGATCTCGTCGTCATGGTCTTTCTGGAGATGCGCCAGGGCTTCATCCTCGATAAACTGGGAGCGCGAATCCTTCTCAGACCCTTTCCGGATGAAAATTTTGGCGTCGATGACGGTCCCTTCAACGCCGGGAGGAATGCGCAGGGAGGTATCCCGCACGTCACTGGCCTTTTCACCAAATATGGCACGCAGAAGCTTCTCTTCTGAAGACAACTGGGTTTCACCTTTCGGGGTGATCTTCCCGACCAGAATATCGCCCGGTTTCAGTGCAACTCCCATCCGGACAATACCGCTTTCATCCAGGTTTCTGAGGGCTTCCTCGCCGACATTCGGGATGTCGCGGGTAATCTCCTCCTTTCCCAGTTTCGTATCCCGGGCCATGGTTTCGAATTCTTCGATGTGGATGGAGGTATAGATATCATCCCTGACAATCCGTTCACTGACGAGAATGGAATCTTCGTAATTGTATCCTCCCCAAGACATGAACGCGACCATGACGTTGCGCCCCAGGGCAAGTTCTCCATTGTCCGTTGCAGGACCGTCGGCAATGATGTCCCCCTGATCCACCCGGGTTCCAATATCCACAATGGGTTTCTGGTTGAAGCAGGTGTCCTGATTGGAACGCTGGTACTTGGTGAGATTATAAATATCGACGCCAATGTCCAAGCCGTCTGTTTCGTTGCTGTCACATTTGACGACGATCCTCGAGGCATCCACACTTTCTACGATACCGGCACGCTTTGCGACGACGACCGCCCCCGAATCCCGGGCAACCACGGCCTCCATACCGGTGCCGACGAGGGGAACAGCAGGCTTCATCAGGGGCACCGCCTGACGCTGCATGTTCGAACCCATCAGCGCGCGGTTTGCGTCATCGTGCTGCAGAAAAGGAATCAGCGTCGCTGCCACGCTCACCAGCTGGTTTGGCGACACATCCATCAGGTTGATATCTTCCGGAACGACGGAGAGGAAATCCCCCCCCCTCCGCGCAGAGATCAGTTCCTCAACGAAGCGTCCATCCTTGTCGAGCGGTCTATCGGCTTGAGCAATGATGTAATTCTCCTCTTCAATCGCCGTGAGATACCGGACTTCGCCCGTCACTCTACCGTTGTGAACCACGCGGTACGGCGTTTCGATAAAACCGAATTCGTTAACCCTCGCATAGGTGCTCAGCGATACAATCAGTCCGATATTCGGACCTTCCGGAGTTTCCACCGGACAGATTCGACCATAATGGGTCGGGTGCACATCGCGGACTTCAAACCCCGCCCGCTCACGTGTCAAACCACCAGGACCCAGGGCCGAAAGACGACGCTTGTGGGTGATTTCAGACAGGGGATTCGTCTGGTCCATGAACTGCGACAGCTGGGAGGAACCGAAAAATTCATTGACCACAGCTGAAACCGGTTTCGCATTGATGAGGTCGTGGGGCATCATCGTTTCGATGTCCTGGAGACTCATCTTCTCCTTGATGGCCCTTTCCATCCGGACCAGGCCGATGCGGTACTGATTTTCGATCAGTTCCCCGACGGAGCGCACCCGACGGTTGCCGAGGTGGTCAATATCGTCGACATTGCATTCGGCGACGCCATTTTTTAGATCAATGAGATACTTCACAGCAGCCAGAATGTCCTCATTGCGCAGAATCGTCACATCCGTCGGCACATCCAGGCGGAGTTTGTAGTTCATCTTGGCACGCCCCACGTCGGAAAGATCGTAGCTTTCCGGCTCAAAGAAGAGGCTCCGGAAAAATGCGCCGGCCGTTTCCGGTGTCGGCGGATTGCTTGGCCTCAGCCGACGGTATATCTCAATGATCGCTTCCTCTTGCGTCTCCAGGCGATCCGTCAACAGCGTATCCCGAATGGATGCATTGTCCCGTTCATCATCAATATGGATGAAGCGGATCTCGCGGATCCCCTTTTCACGGATCCGTGCAAGTCCCTCCGGCGTCAATTCCTCGTTGCACCGCAACAGCATTTCACCGGTTCCGGGATCTACGACACCGGTGGCCAGGACTTTCCCCAGCATGTCGAGATCATTGATCGCAACGTGCCTGATCTTGAGGTCCAGCATCCGCTTCAAATGCGGCCGGGTGATCTTTCTCCCCTTTTTGACGATCACTTCCCCTGTCTTGGACGCCTTGATGTCTTCAGGGGCTTTTTCGCCGATGAGGGAATCGTCAACGACCATATGGGTCTCGTCCCCTTCGATCACTACGGTTTCGATCCCATAAAAGTAATGCAGCAATTGTTCTGTCGTGTACCCCATGGCCTTCAGGAGAATCGTTACCGGCATTTTGCGCCTTCTGTCGATCCTAACATAAAGAAGATCCTTGGAGTCGAATTCCAGATCCAGCCAGGAGCCCCGGATGGGAATGATGCGCGCGGAATAGATCAACTTTCCGCTGGCAAGCGTCTTCCCCTTGTCATGGTCAAAAAAGATTCCGGGGGACCGATGCAACTGGCTGACAATGACCCTCTCCGTACCGTTGATGGTAAAGGTCCCGTTTTCCGTCATCAGGGGGATCTCGCCGAAATAGATCTCCTGTTCTTTGATGTCACGGATTTGCTTCTGATCGGAACCCGGATCGCTGTCGAAGACGACAAGACGGACGACGATCTTCAGGGGTGCCGCATAGGTCATCCCCTTCTGCACACATTCCTTGAGGTCATAGCGAACGTTCCCGATATTGTAGCTGACAAATTCAAGAGAACATTTCCGGCTGTAGTCTGAAATGGGGAATACACTCTTGAACGCTCCCTGGAGCCCGAAATTTCCCCGTTCGGACGGATCCACGTCTTTCTGAAGGAATTTTTCGTAAGACTTGGTCTGAATGTCAATCAGATTGGGAATTTCGACAATTTTTTTGATTCGACCAAAATTTTTTCTAAGCTCGCTCATAGCATCCTTATCATGATTCGTTGCCTATGCCTTCACGCGTTGAAGAGTGATCCGTCCCGCATGTCCGATGATAATTTATTTGATTTCGACGGTGCCGCCGACCTCTTCGATCTTTTTCTTGATATCGGCCGCCTCATCCTTGGATACCCCTTCCTTGATGGGCTTCGGAACTCCCTCCACCATATCCTTTGCCTCTTTCAGTCCCAGACCGGTAATCGCCCTCACGACCTTGATCACCTGAATCTTCTGGTCTCCGAAGCCTGTCAGCACCACATCGAATTCAGTCTTTTCCTCCGCTGCACTGGCCACCTCGGCACCCGCTGATACTGAAGCCGCAACGGCAACCGGCGCCGCTGCCGACACACCGAATTTCGCTTCCAGTTCCTTGACCAGTTCGGAAAGCTCGAGAACGGTCATTCCCTCAATGAATTTCACAACATCTTCTTTTGTAATCTGGCTAGACATATGCTTTCATTCCTTCCTGTATTTTTAATTTGTCTTTTCTCTTTTCTGACGATAGGCTTCCAAAACCTGTACCATGCTTCTCGGTACCGCACTGAGCACGCTCACGAACCCCGTCTGCGCACCGACCAGCACAGAGAGCAACTTACCCAAAAGGACTTCTCGGGATGGCAATATCGCCAGTTGGTTCAGTTGTTCCCTGGTGATAACCTTGCCGTTCAGCATGCCCCCCCGGATCTCGAGGTCGGCGTTTTTCTTGGCAAAGTCGACCAGGACTTTGGCGGTTTCCACCACATCGTTGTGGTTCAGCGCGATGGCCAGAGGACCTTTGAACTGCTCCTGCATTCCGGACAGGTCGGTCTCTTTCGAAGCGATGCGAAGAAGGGTGTTTTTCACCACTCTGAATTCCGTGTCTGTCCTGCGCAACGCGTTTCTCAGCGTGGTGATCTTCTCCACATTCAACCCGCTGCAGTTTGTCAGCACTGCCAGGTTAAAATGCTTCAGTTTTTCGTGCAGTTCGGCAACGACCTGCTCTTTCGTTTTACGATCCAATCCCTAACCTCCTTTCATGAAATCACGATTGCTTGTTTTCCTCTGATATTTTTTCCGTTCCGAATCGTCATCCAGAAAGTCAGAGAACAGGTCGGCATACAGGATTCATGAAAAACAACTGCTTTCGCCTGGATTTTTTCATCTCGGCAGGCCGAATCCGATCGTTTAAACCCCTGTACCTGCTGTCTCAGACTTTTTCATCGATCCGATCAAACCGGACCTTTGCTGCTTTTAATCCTTATATCAGATATTTCTGACTTCCAGCGGATCCACTTTAATGCCCGGACCCATGGTCGTGGAAATCGATATGCTCTTTAAATAAGTCCCTTTGCTGGATGCCGGTTTCAATTTGACGATCGTTTCGATTAGAGCCGTGAGATTCTCCAGCAGTTTTTCGGCGCCGAATGAAACTTTCCCGACAGGGCTGTGAACGATGCCCGCCTTTTCGACCCGGAACTCGACCTTGCCGGCCTTCAGTTCGCTAACGGCTTTCGCTACATCGAAGGTTACGGTTCCCACCTTCGGGTTTGGCATCAGTCCCCGGGGACCCAGAATCTTTCCCAGCTTTCCGACTGTCCCCATCATATCGGGCGTTGCGACCACACGATCAAATTCAAGCCATCCATTTTTGATCCTTTCGACAACTTCATCCGTACCGATGATGTCGGCCCCTGCCTCGACGGATTCCTTTTCCTTTTCACCCTTCGCGAATACGAGCACTCGAACCGATTTTCCCAGACCATTGGGCAACACCACGCTCCCCCGAACCATTTGGTCGGCATGAGCGGGATTGACACCCAATCGAATGGCTGCGTCGACCGTTTCGTCAAACTTGGTCCGCGATGTCGCCACGATGAGATCCACGGCTTCTTTTAGCGTATGGCGTTTCCCCCGTTCCACTTTCTGCTTGGATGCCAGATAACTCTTTCCTCTTTTCACCATTGTCAAACCTCTGATTCAATCATCCCAGCCGCCTCTTGAGGCCGGGTTTCCTGAGAAGGAAAACTTGACTCGAAGCATGTTTCGGACCGATGGTCGCGGGTCTTCCGAAAGCGCTTCTCTCGATTACGCTGTAATTTCTATCCCCATGGATTTAGCCGTTCCCTCGATAATCCGGATCGCACCGGCAAGATCGACAGCGTTTAAATCATTGTATTTCAGTTCGGCAATGTCCCGGATCTGCTTTGGCGTGACCGATCCCACCTTCTCTTTTTTCGGATTGCCGGAACCCTTTGCGATTTTCGCCGCCTGTTTGAGAAGAACCGATGCCGGAGGTGTCTTCGTCACAAACGTGAAGGACCGATCCGCATAGACCGTGATCACCACCGGAACGACCATGCCTTCCTGGCTCTGCGTCATGGCATTATATGCCTTGCAGAATTCCATGATATTGACGCCATGCTGACCCAGTGCCGGACCGATCGGTGGCGAGGGGGTCGCCTTGCCCGCTTTGATCTGCAGTTTTATGTTCGCGATTACCTTCTTTGCCATATGATCACCTGCTTCCTAGATTTTGACACTTCCTGCTCGACGGTCGAATCGGTCCCGGATTCCGCCTGAATCCCTCTCCACGGTCCGATGCATATCAACTCTGAACAACCTGAATAAAATCCAATTCCACCGGCGTTGAACGGCCGAAGATGCTGACGATGACCCTCAGTTTTCCCTTTTCGGGTTTGACTTCATCGATGATGCCGTCAAAATTGGTGAAGGGGCCATCGATGATGCGTACATGATCCCCTTCCTCGAACTTGAATTTCGGCTTCGGCTTTAAAGTCCCTTCGTCAATCCTGCTTTTCAGGAGTTCCACATCTTTGTCGGGAATGGGCGTCGGCTTGTCCCGCCCTCCGATGAATCCCGTTACTTTGGGGGTATCCTTGACCAGATGCCAAGTGTTGTCATTCATTTCCATTCGAACCAGAATATACCCCGGGAAAAATTTTCGCTTAGACGTCTTCTTTTCCCCCGAAACCAGTTCCACGATGTCTTCCTCGGGAATCAGGATATCTGAAAAAAAAGGCTGCATATTCGCCGTGGCGATTCTTTCCTGCAGTGAAAGTTTCACCCTGTTTTCAAATCCGGAATAGGTGTGAACCACATACCATTTGAGAGCCATCTGATTTAACCCAGCGTTAGCCTGATGATTTTGCTGATTCCGAAATCAACAATACCCAGGAAGACGGAGACGATAACGACCACGATAATGACAACGGATGTGGAAGCAAGGGTTTGCTTGGGTGTTGGCCAAGTAACCTTCTTCAATTCAACCTTCGCTTCTTTCAGGAAATTTTTTACCTTCTCGAACAGGATTTTTATCTTATCCATATCTCATCCATGAGGGGATCCGATGCAAACCTTTTGAAGAAAATTGGCAGGCCAGGAGGGACTCGAACCCCCAGCATCCGGATTTGGAGTCCGGCGCTCTATCCATTAGAGCTACTGGCCTGTTCTATGTTCATATCGGATCGACGTGATCGGAAACTACTTGGTCTCTCGGTGAACCTTATGGGACCGGCAGAACTTGCAGTATTTTTTCAATTCCAAGCGATTCTGCATGGTCCGTTTGTTCTTGGTCGTCGTGTAATTTCTCTGCTTGCATTCCGTACAGGCCAATGTAATGATATTTCTCATGATTACCCTCTTTAAAATACAATGGAGCCCACGACCAGGATTGAACTGGTGACCTCATCCTTACCAAGGATGTGC
>CAYWTL010000010.1:0-21510 GCA_964460245.1 uncultured Syntrophaceae bacterium
AATTCCGGTTGTCCTGCTCGTTCTGCGAACTGTGCAGGGAAGGGTCGTCCGCCGAGATGATGACCAGAGCTCCGTTGGTGCCCGTGTAGCTGGCCGTGAACAGGGGATCGGCCGCCACGTTGACGCCCACATGCTTCATGGTGACCAGGGCCTTTGCGCCGGCCAGGGCCGCGCCGATTCCCACCTCCAGAGCCACCTTTTCGTTGGGCGCCCATTCGGCGTAGACGCCGTCGTATCGGGCGAAAGCCTCCATGATCTCCGTGCTGGGGGTTCCCGGATAACCGGATGCGAAACGCACGCCGCACTCGTAGGCGCCTCTGGCAATCGCCTCGTTTCCTGACATCAAAACAGACATAAAAATCTCCTTCGCAAGCTCAACTCAGCGTCGCAATTTTTCTCTTGATCAGCAGTTCGGCAACGGGATCGAAACTCTTGCCGAGCGCCTTCTGGTAGTGCTCCAGGGCCTTCGGCCGGTCGTTCATGGCTTCGTAAATGCGGGCGATGTTCTGATGATTCGTTCCTTCAAAGGCCTGACCCGACTTCAGGCTCGCCGCCTTCTCGAAACTGGCCAGAGCGTTCTTGAGATCGTTTTTCGCTTCGTAGCAATAGCCCAAGCCGGCGTATGCCAGCGGCTGCAGATCGTTCCTGTCGGAGGTCTTTTCAAGAAACGCCTCATATGCCCGCATGGCGGCATCGAAATCATTCTGCTGGAAATGGATGTTGGCAAGGCGGTAGTGGGCGATCGCCGCGGCGTGACTGCGGGGATACTGGGAAATGACCTCCTTGTAGATCGCGGCCGGATTTTCCGGCGCAGGCAATCCGTAAAGGCGGGTGTAGATCTGCTGGGCGCTCTTTTCATAGTTGAGGCTGTAGATGTACCAGCCCGCGGCAATGAGCAGAATGACGGTCAGGGCGCCCGCAGCGATGTAAATCTTCCGCCTGTGCTCCGTCAGCCAGGTCATTCCTTTCGACAGCATGACCTGAAATTTATCCGGTTCTTTCAGTTCCTGTTTCGATAGCTTCCCCGCCATGTTCTCTCCTTCATGCCTTCCGTATGGTTCAGTCGTCCGTTACGGACGATTTTCCGCAATCCATGTGTTCCAGTTTCTGATAAAAAGGTCCATGAGGCGATGGCCCGGGCGGATCAGGATACCGCCGGCACGGGCGTCTTTTTCATGGAACGACGCTCCCTTGTTCAGGTTCTCGCGGGCGAAAGAGGACAGCACGGCGAAGGCGCTGGGGTCCGCCGCGTGCGTCCGGATCTTCAGCGGGGTCGGATGGTCGCTCAGGGCCATGACGCGCCAAGCTGTGAACGTTGCGATTTCATTCAGGACGGTGCCCACGACTTTCTCGTCGAAATCTTCGATGGCCCGGATTTTCCCTTCCAGATTGCCTTCATGGCTCATCTCGTCGGGCGCTTCCACGTGGACAAAGACGAAATCCATCTCCTTCAGGGCGGTGAGCGCCGCCTTTGCCTTCCCCGCGTAATCGGTGTCCGTATAGCCCGTCGCACCGGGCACGCGGATCACCTGGAGCCCCGCATAGACGCCGATTCCGTTCAGAAGGTCCACCGCCGAGATCACGCCGCCCCGGAATCCGTACCGGTCGGTCAGCCGGATCATTCGGGGCGCCCTGCCCTGCCCCCACAGCCAGATCGAAGTGGGCGGCTTCTTTCCGGCGGCAAGCCGCGCCCGGCTCACCGGGTGATTCCGAAGGACCTCCCGGGAGCGCCGCATCAGATCGTTGATTTCCGCATCCCCGTCCCCCTTCGGCAGATAGGCGGCCGTCGCCTTTCCGGTGATGTCATGGGGGGGCGTCGTCTCCAGAGGACCCCTCCCGCTTCGCCAGACCATCAGGTGCCGGTAGCTGACACCGGGATAGAAACGAAAGGAAGCGTTTCCCAGGGACTTGTCGAGGTCGGCGATGACGCGGGCGGCCTCTTCGGAGCTGATGTGGCCGGCGGTGAAGTCCTCCATGAGCTGGTCCGGCTCCGGCCCCAGGGTCACGAGGTTGCACCGGAAGGCGATGTCGTCCGGCCCCAGCACGACGCCCATGTTGGCCGCTTCCAGCGGTCCCCGGCCCGCATAGCATTCGACGGGATCATAGCCCAGGACGGAGAGGTTGGCCACGTCACTGCCCGGCTTGAGACCGGCCGGAATGGTGTCGATCCGGCCCAGCGTCCCCTCGCCGGCCATGCGGTCCATGTTCGGCGTACGGGCGAACTCGAGCGGCGTCTTGCCCCCCAGCGCCTCGATGGGATCGTCGTTCATCCCGTCGCCCAGCAGAATGACGTGCTTCATCGGCGCTCCTCGTCCTCGATCCGGATCAGGACGGTTTTGTCCTGCACGATGTCCAGTCGGTCGATCTCGCGCAGGGCCTTGCGGACGTTGCGCTCGCGCGCCTTGTGGGTGGTCATGACGACCGGGACGGCGCCGCCGCCCTGCTTGCGGCCTTTCTGGATCACCGAGGCGATGCTGATGTTGCACTTTCCCAGAATGCCCGAGATCTTCGAGAGCACGCCCGGCTGGTCCACGGCGGAAAAACGGAAATAATAGGTGGTTTCGATGTCGTCGAAGGGCATCAGGCAAATGTCCTCGATGATCGACTCCCGAAGCGACCGCGAGGGGACGCATCCCGACACGCCCTTCAGAAGCTGCCGGGAAATGTCCACGATGTCGCTCATCACGGCGCTGGCCGTGGGCATCATGCCGGCCCCCTGTCCGTACAGAAAGACGGAATCCGCCGCGTCGCCGGTGATGTGAAAGGCGTTGTAGTTGCCGTTCACGCTGGCCAGCAGGTGGTCGAAAGGGATCATCGTGGGATGCAGCCTGGCTTCGACGGCGTTTTCATGCCGGATCGCGATCGCCAGGAGCTTGATCCGGTAGCCCAGCTCCTTCGCGAACTCGATGTCCTGCTGGCTGATCCCGGAAATGCCTTCCCGGTAAAGGTCGTCGAAATTCACCTTTTTGCCGTAGGCCAGCGAAAGAGTGATGGCCAGCTTGT
This sequence comes from uncultured Syntrophaceae bacterium, assembly GCA_964460245.1. GTDB lineage: Bacteria > Desulfobacterota > Syntrophia > Syntrophales > Fen-1087 > JAXDBM01. The sequence goes on from CAYWTL010000010.1 coordinate 3,004, forward strand.
GGGCCGCGTCCACCCCCTCGATGTCGAAGGTGGGATCGGCTTCCGCGAAGCCCAGCGCCTGAGCCTCCTTCAAAACGACGTCGAAGGCCTTTCCCTCGTCGGTCATCTTCGACAGGATGTAGTTCGAGGTCCCGTTCAGGATGCCGAAAATGGATTTGATCCGGTTGGCCACCAGCGATTCCTTGAGGGTCTTGATCACCGGAATCGTCCCGCCCACGCTGGCCTCGAACCCGATGTCCACCCCCTCCTTCTCCGCGACCCGGAAAATCTCGTTGCCGTGGGTGGCCAGCAGCGCCTTGTTGGCGGTGACGACATGCTTCTTGCGGCGCATGGCTTCGAGAATGAAGGAGCGGGCCGGTTCGTAGCCCCCCATGAGCTCGATGACGATGTGGATATCGGGATCGGTCAGGATCGACCGGGCATCGGTGGTGAGCTGGCTCTTTTTCACGGGGACCACCCGCGGGGTCGTGACGTCCAGGTCGGCGATCCTTTTCAGCACGAGCCTTGCGCCCAGCCGTTTTTGGATCAGCTCGCCGCTCTGCAGGAGGAGTTTCACCACGCCGCTGCCGATGGTGCCGAAACCGATCAAGCCCAGGTTGATTTTCTTCATCTCCTGAATTTCCTCAAAGGATATTTTTATCGTTCGAGTGGAAGAAACCGCCAAATATCGCCCGCTTCTATATCAGGTTCAGCGGGTTTGTCAAACAAATTGACTGCGGCATCGTCTCAGTGAGAGAGCCTCTTTCCACGACGGGATCGGGAAAAGGGATTTCGGGCTGTCCAAAAAAGCGCATTGCGATCGAAACGGGCTCGAAAGTCATGCTTTTTTCAGGACGGTATTCAGATGGAGCGGACGGTCGAACTATGGTGCACCGGCTCGGGTCGGCTGTTTCGGCCCGAATTCTTTCAGTCTGGCAGGGTCCAGTTCACGGCGGCGCGGCAGGTAGTATTCCAGCCACATGATTTTCCTGCCCAGGATTTCGGACGCCCGTTTGCGCGCTTCCGGATGCGCCCTTCCCCAGCCGGCAAAATCATGGATCAGCATTTCCAGACTCAGCAGAACGGATGCGAGGAACATCCAGTCCTCTCTTTCCTGTCGGATCATGGATCGCTCGATGCCGACGATGACGACAATGCCGGCCAGGATCCAGTAGTTGTGATAAATCCAGGCGAGAACGGGAAACGCCAGCAGGGCGGTCCGCAGGACCAGGGCCGTTTTCGCATAAAGTCGTGCCCGTTTCAGGACCGCGGTGGTCCCCTCCATGGCGGCGAGCGCCATCATGTTGTTCGGGCCGGAAAAGGTCACCTTGGCGGGAAGCGTCCGGGTCCCGATTTTTTTGTGCGTGTACCGCACGAGCTGGAGACACTTCCTGAAAAGGTCGTCGGGTATGAATCCCATGGGCTCTCCCCGTTGCGAAGATTACGAGCCATGCGGACCGGCCGCCGGTCCGCATGACGAATGCACTAATCCTTCCGGTCCGGATCGCCTTTCTGATTGCCGTTTTCCGCGTCGTCCGGGAAGCGGTCCACGAACGTGTCGCTGTCCCAGGCATGGTCGTTCACGGTCGGGTTGATCTCGCGGTCGCTCGCCAGCAGTTGCTGCTGCATCCGGATCTCCTCCCGGGACTTGGAGATGTAGGCGCTTTCATCGTGGCGGTGCAGCGCCAGTTTATGCAACGCCGCTTCGTCGTAGCGGATGAAGTTCTGGCCCGCGCGGGTTGCCGTGTATCGCCGACAACCGAGTTTGACCAGGACGTCGATCCCCAGGCGCACGGCGGTGTCTAGGGATTCCCGGTAGATGTCCCGAATTCCCGCGTCGATGTAATCGTAGGCGTCCTGGCGGTTGGCGGCGCGGACCAGGATGGTGAGGTTGGGAAAGAGCTTCTGCGTTTTTTCCACGAGATCGTAGTTGATGTCCGGCGACCCGATGGCGGCGATCAGAAGCCGGGCCTGTTCGGCGCCGGCGGACTTGAGAATGTCGATCCGCGTAGCGTCGCCGTAGAAGACCTTGAAGCCCATCTTTCTCAGGAGATCCACCCGGTCGGAATCGTTGTCGAGAATCGTCGCCCGGACCCCGTTCGCTTTGAGGAACCTCGCCACCACGCCGCCGAAATGGCCGAAACCGGCAATGATGACGGGGTGTTGCCGGTCGATGGCGTCGGCCTCCCTTTCCGCCTTTTCAAGGGTGCCGAAGCGGGGGAGGATGAACCGCTCGTTGACGAGCAGGAGCATGGGCGTGACGGTCATGCTGATGGCGGTGACGCCCATCATCCTGTCCGTCCAATCGGCAGGCAGGATCTGAAGCTGGTGCATGAAGGAGAAGAGAACGAAAGCGAATTCCCCGACCTGGCCCAGTCCGAGTGTGAACAGGACATTCTGATCGAAGGTCAGCCGGCTCACCCTGCCCGTCAGCGCCAGCACTGCGGATTTGACGAGCACGATCCCGAAGACGAGTGCGAGGATCTGCAGAGGATTGTCGACGATCAGGCTGAAGTTGATCGAGGCCCCGACGGTGATGAAGAAGAGGCCGAGGAGGATCCCCTTGAAGGGCTCGATGTCACTCTCCAGCTCGTGCCGGTATTCGCTGTTGGCCAGGACGACGCCGGCAAGAAACGTTCCGAGGGCGGGGCTGAGCCCCACCAGAACCATGACATAGGCCGTCGCCATCACGATGAAAAGCGCGGAGGCCGTGAAGAGCTCCCGAAGCCGGACGCGGGCGATGAATCGAAGGAAGGGGACGATGACGAACCGTCCACCGAGGATCACCAGCCCGACGGCGCCGAGCAGGGCAATCGTCTGCGCCCAGCCGGGCAGCCCCTGAATGAACGTGGCGCGATCTCCGGAAGGCGCCTGCGCAGCGCCTAGCGCGAGGAGGGGCAGCACCGCCAGAATGGGGATGACGGCGATGTCCTGGAAAAGAAGGACGGCAAAGGAGCTTCGCCCCGATTGCGTCTGCTCCAGTCCCTTTTCCCTCAGGGTCTGCAGGACGATCGCCGTCGAGGACATGGAAAGCGCCAGCCCCACGGCCAGCGATGCCTGCCAGGTGAGGCCGACCGTGAGAAAAATTGCGAAGAAGAGCAGCGTCGTCAGCCCGAGCTGCAGCGAACCCGTCCCGACGATGAGATGGCGCATCCGCCAGAAGTGGGCAGGCTCCAGCTCCAGGCCGATCAAGAAGAGCATCATGACCACGCCGAATTCGGCGAAATGCATGATGTCCTTTCCCTCGCCGCCGACGAAGCCGAGAAAGAAGGGGCCGATCAGGATGCCGCCGATCAGGTATCCCAGGACCGATCCCAGACCGAGCCTTTTGGCGATGGGGACGAAAACGATGGCCGCCGCCAGATAGATGAGGGCGTCCTGCAGGAATCCGTGACTCATGTGCTATTCAGCCCCGCCTCATGAACGAGCCAGTCGTTCAGAAGGGGAAACCGCATCATGTCTTCGACACGAAAATCCCCCCTGTATCAGCCTTTCCAGCAGCATGCGGTAATGCGCAGTGTGACGAGCCAGTTCGTCTGGCGTCAGCAGGTGCGTGCCCTGTACCGCGAAGGGAGGCAGGTAGATCATTTTGCAGCGCACGGCCGTCTGCTCGAAAGGGCGGAGGAATTCGGCAAGGGTGAAACGGTTGTATCCGTTCGCCGCATAGGCCGCCCGGGTGCCGCCGGAGGTCAGCGCCGTGAAGATGATCCTGCCTTTCAGGGCCTCCCCTCCCCTGCCGTGGGCCCAGCCGTATTCGAGGACCAGGTCGATCCACTGCTTGAGCAGCGCCGGCGCCCCGTACATGTAGAAGGGGTGGTGCCAGACGATAATCTGATGCGCTGTCATCAGCGCCTTTTCCGCTTCGATGTCGATGTTGAAGTCGGCGTACTTCTCGTAGAGGTCGTTCAGCGTCACCTCCGGCAGCCGCCCGATGTCCCGAAGCAGCGCGCGGCTGGCCCGGGATTTTTCATAACGGGGATGGGCGAAAAGGATGAGGATTCTGTTCATGGGTTTATAACCATCGGCAAGCGCATATCAGAACGTGAAGAAGCGTTCATGGATCGTGATTTTCCTGCGCCCGTATTCAATGATAGCGTCTTTGCAGAATCTCCAGAAAGTGCGGCTCCATGGCTTCCAGACACCGCCGGATGACGGCACATTTGTTCGAGGTCAGATACCCCTTCTCCTCCAGGAATCGATAAAAAAGTTTCAGGGCCGGCGGCCAAAACAGATATTCCGAGGGCTCGCACATTACCTTTCTCAGGAGAAAATCTTCAAAGAACTCGATTATGTATCGAGCAGAAACGGATTTGAGCAACACCGGATCGTCGTGCATGTAGCGGTAGACGAAAGTGAGATAGATTTCCGGACAGCGGATGTAGTCCTCCGGATCCTCCTCGAATCCTTTCGCAATCAGCCATTTTTTGAAGCCTATCTCGCATTCATCCTCGATGGCAAGGGCCAGTTCTTCGTATGTGTCATAGTCGCTCCCTTTCCGGATCTGATCGTCCAACTTCTCAATTTTACCGATCAGACGGCGATCCTCCTCATCGGGTGGAATGGTCTGATCCAACCGGAACCGGATCCTGTTTTCATCGAAGGGTGGGATCAGATGGCTGACATCCTTCCTCATGTACATAAACATGGAAGGCGGTTTCGGCTGGACTTCTTCGGGGAAAAGATGAGCCTGACGCGCGATCATCTTCTCAATGTAACGGTCCCTTTCCGCGCCATCCAGGTTCAGGACTTTTTTGGCGCTCGTTTTTGTCCTTTCCAACCAGCGGGAGTATTCCTGCTTTTCGTTCTTCTGACGGCTCATGGCAAGGTTCCATAGAGATGTCGCCAGTTCCATCCTTTGATTCAACGCATCGAGGCTCTGAGCGCTCTCTTCCATCATCGGCTTGGCATATTCCATCAACGCATGCGAGAAAGCAACGACGATAAAACCCTTGGGCGCTTCCATTTGCGAGATGCCCGGACGCTCCATGACACGCGGCGCCATCTTTACCAGACGCACCTGCCGTTTCTTTTTAGCCTTTTCTTTGGCCTTGGACTGCCGCTTTGCGATTTCTTTTTTGTTTTTCTTCAAGGATTTTCATACGCTCCCGATGCCTGGATTTCCGTACCTATGAGATGTGCATTTAAAAAATCAGCTCAGTAAATTACGTACCGGTTTCAGCCGATACGTAGTTTACTGAAATACCAGACCTCTTTCATTGCGACCATCTTCCGCCTTTTCTGGTAAATTTGCTGCATCCTTTCTATATTATATCGAAATATCAAGCGCAAAGTTCGAGATTTCAAGGAGGAGAGAGCCGCAAGTGAATCGGCCTCAAATCATCGCTACCCCGTCTTCGCCAGTTCGAGCCGACCCTGCCATCGGTGTAGGAGCACGGCCTTGAGGGCGGCATGCTCCGGCTTTTCCAGAAAGGGGTCTTTTTCCGTCAGGGCGAAGGCGTCCGCCCTGGCCTCGCTCAGGATCAATCCGTCGCGGACGATATTGGCCACCCGGAAGTCGGGAAGCCCCGACTGCCGGATGCCGATAAATTCCCCGGGACCGCGGATCGCGAGGTCTTCCTCGGCAATCCGAAAGCCGTCCGTGGTCTGCTCCATGACCCGAAGGCGCTTCCGCGCGTCTTCCGAACCCCGGTGCTGCGCCAGCAGGATGCAGTAGGAGGGGATGTCGCTCCGTCCGACACGCCCCCGGAGCTGGTGGAGTTGGGACAGGCCGAACCTCTCGGCGTGCTCGACGACCATGAGCGAGGCCTGCGGAATGTCGATTCCCACCTCGATCACGGTGGTGGAAACGAGGATATCGATGCGCTTCTCTAGAAAAGCGGACAGGATTCCGTCTTTCTCCTTTGCAGTCAGGCGACCATGGATCAGGCCCACCCGGCGATCCGGGAAGATATCCTTTTGCAGGTGCTCCGCCATGCGGCTGGCATCCTTGAGGTCCAGGGCTTCCGACTCCTCGACGAGCGGGTAAACGATGAACACCTGGTTGTTCTTTTTCAGCTCTTTGCGGATCGCCTCGTAGACCTGCGGGCGCTGCGATTCGTAGAAGATCCTTGTCTTCACCGGTTTTTTTTGCGGGGGCAGCTCGTCGATGACGGAGATGTCGAGGTCGCCGTAGACCGTCATGGCCAGGGTGCGGGGAATGGGGGTGGCGGTCATGACCAGGACATCGGGATGCATCCCTTTGCCCCGCAGCGCGGCCCGCTGGATGACGCCGAACCGATGCTGCTCGTCGACGATGACGAGACCCAGGTTCCGGAAATTCACCTCGTCCTGAATCAGGGCATGGGTGCCGATGACGATGCCGGTATCGCCGCGGGCGATGTCGGCGCAAATGCTTCTCCGCTCGGTCTTCCTCTTGCCGCCCGTCAGCAGCGCCGCGTTCAGCCCCAGTTGCCTGGCCCATCCCCCGATGTTCCGGTAGTGCTGCTCCGCCAGGATTTCCGTGGGGGCCATGATCGCGGCCTGGCAGCCGTTTTCGCAGGCGGTGACCATGGCGGCCATGGAGACGACGGTTTTTCCGGACCCCACATCCCCCTGAAGGAGGCGGTTCATCATGGTGGGCCGGGCCATGTCGGCTTCGATTTCACCGATGACGCGCTTCTGGGCAGCAGTCAGGCTGAAAGGGAGCAGATCGTGGAAACGCCGCAGAAGCGGGCCGCCGGTCCGGAAGGCGATTCCGCCGTCCAGCAGATGACCCCTTCTTTTCAGGGTCATCCCCAGTTGCAGGAAGAAGAACTCATCGTAGATGAGGCGGCGGTGCGCCTCGGAACGGATCTCGTTGCAGGCCCGGACATCCGCATTCGCCTCCGGGAAATGGGCGCTGCGAAGGGCGTCGTGGATGTGGATCAGGCGGCGCTTCGCGAGAACGGCTTCGGGAAGGGGGCTCGAGACATGGCGGGTATAATCTTCGAGGACCCGCATCGCGATCCGCCGGATGGTTTTCTGGTGCAGCCCCTCCGTCTCCGAGTAGATGGGAACGATCCGTTTGAAATGGAGCAGACGGTCATCCTCCTGGTCGTCGAGGATTTCATAGTCGGGATGAATCATCTCCCGTCCCAGGCGAAAAGACCGCACGTCGCCCGTCAGGATCACGAGAGCCCCTTTCCTGAAGATGCTCTTCAGGTATGAGGGATTTCCCATGAACCATTTGGCGGTCAACGATCCCGTTTCATCCTCGACCGTCACTTCGAAGACCCTGCGGGTCCGGTAATGCCGGAGGTCGGCGCGGGCGACGCTGCCGATCACCGTTTCCCGGATCCCGTAACGGGTCTGTCCGATCTTTTTTACGAACCTTCGGTCTTCATAGCGCCGCGGCAGGAAGTAGAGCATGTCCTCCACGGTGCGAATGTTCTTTCTGGCGAACAGCTCCGCGATTTTCGGACCGACCCCCTTGATGAATTGAACACTCAGGGCGAGCCTGGCGAAGGACCTCTCCAGGTTCTCCTGAAGGGTCCCTTTGGGGCGGTCGGCGACCGCTTCGCGGACCTGCACCGAAGCGGTCAGAAGTTTGAGCTCCTCCAGCAGATCGATCGATTTTTGGATGACCTCTTTTTTCCCCACAAGGGAAAGGGCGTCAAAATTCGTAAAGAGTCCGTGGATGTTCCCGGTGACTTGCCTGACGGCAAGGGATATCCCGGCATCGACGGTGGATGCAGCGACATGATCGGCCAGTCTGCCCAGAAGCGTTTGAATCGTCCCTTCGAGGTCGCGGACGACGGAGAGGTGCCTGAAATCATCCCGGGACGAGAAGCGCAATGGCTGTTCAATTTTTGCAAGGAAGTCTCGAATGCGTTCCAAAAAGTCTCCCAAAACATAATGATATCAGAGACAAAGATTGTCAATACCTACCAGAGATCCCTCGTTTTCGCAAGGAAAGATTTGACATTTCCACCGGTCTGAATTATTCAGATCCGGTACCTGCACGGTGCAACATTGACCGCATGATTTCCGGAGTGGACATGAACGATCAGGCTTCCTATAAAAGCGCGGGTGTCGACATCGACAAGGCGAACCGCTTCGTCGAAAAGATCAAGCCTCTCGTGAAAATGACGACCCGCAAGGAGGTCATGAGCGGGATCGGCGGCTTTGGCGCGCTTTTCAGGCTGGACATGGAAAGATACAGGAATCCGGTCCTGGTTTCGTCAACGGACGGCGTGGGGACAAAGCTCAAAATCGCCCAGATAATGGATCGCCACGATACCGTGGGGATCGACCTGGTGGCGATGTCGGTCAACGATGTCGTCGTTCAGGGCGCCGAACCGCTTTTTTTCCTGGATTACATCGCCACCGGCAGGATCGGCGTGGAGAAGTCCGTTCAGATCGTCGAGGGCATCGCCAGGGGATGCCGGGAAGCCGGATGCGCGCTGATCGGAGGGGAAACGGCGGAAATGCCCGGTTTCTATGCGGACGATGAGTATGATCTGGCCGGCTTCTGCGTCGGGATTGTGGAGCAGGAGCGACTGATCGACGGCTCCGCGATCCGGGTCGGCGACCGCATCATCGGCTTGGCTTCCACCGGCGTCCACAGCAACGGATTCTCTCTGGCAAGAAAGGTCCTTTTCGAAAAGGGCGGACTCCGTGCCGGGGATTCTGTTGCGGGTCTGGAGCGGCCGGTCGGCGAGGAACTCCTCGCGCCCACGAAGATCTATGTCAAGTCGCTGCTGAATCTCCTGAAAAATTTCACCGTCAAGGGCCTGGTCCACATCACGGGCGGCGGTTTCATCGACAACATCCCCCGCATCGTCCCCTCCCCCTGCACCGCCGTCATCGGACGGAAGCAATGGCCCGTCCCGCCTATCTTCAAGGTCATCCAGGAGATGGGGAACGTCGAGGATGCGGAGATGTTCAGGGTCTTCAACATGGGAATCGGGATGATCGTCATCGTGCCGGACAAGGAGGCTGCCGACGCCATGGAGAGGCTGGCCATGCTCGGCGAAAAACCCTTCATGCTGGGCGCGATCGAGAAAAGAAACCCGGAACAGCCCCGGATCGTCCTCGTTTAGCCTATGAAATCCAGGTTGGGCATCGGCGTACTGGTATCGGGAAGCGGATCGAATCTCCAGTCCATCATCGACAGCATCGAACAGGGGACACTTGCCGCGGAGATCAAGGTCGTCATCAGCAACAATCCCGAGGCCTACGCCCTCGAGCGCTGCAGGAAGCATCACATTCCGGCGGTTGTCATCCGCCATCAGGAATTCCGGAAGCGTGAGGAATTCGACCGGCAGATGATCCGTGTGCTTCAGTTTCACGGTGTGGAGCTGGTGGTGATGGCCGGATTCATGAGGCTGTTGACCCCCCTGTTCCTGAACGCCTTTTCCATGAAGATCATGAACATCCACCCGGCCCTGCTTCCCGCTTTTCCCGGAACGCACGTCCAGCAGAAGGCCGTCGACTACGGCGTGAAATTTTCGGGGTGCACGGTGCATTTCGCCGACGAAGGCGTCGACACGGGACCCGTCATCATTCAGGCGGTGGTGCCCGTTCTCCCCGCCGACACGGCGGATACGCTGGCGGCCCGGATCCTGAAGGAGGAACACCGGATCTACCCCCAGGCCATCCAGCTCTACGCGGAGGGCAGGATCCAGGTCAGCGGCCGGAAGGTTGCCGTCAAGGGCGGACCGGCGATGCCGGAGATCGCGGCCCACAATCCCCCCCTGACCGGTTTTTAGCGATTCACCGCGCATCCCCGGACTGCGGCGCCCCGCCGTGAAGGAGGACGATCATGAGACAGGACAATCCGTATGATTTCACCGTCCAGACGCTGGGCGAAGGCACCATCGATTCCCCGCTGAATGTCCAATACTTCACCAGCGAAAGCAAGCGCATCCTCTTCAACATTGAAATCCAGCGCTATGCCGATCTGAAGACGGCCGAAGGGGCGCCCCTTTCCGTGGAGGTGGCCGGCCCGCGGCAGAAGATCTTTTTCGATCCGGCGAAAACCAAGGCGGCCGTCGTGACCTGCGGCGGCCTGTGCCCCGGCATCAACGACGTGATCCGGGCCGTGGTCATGGAACTCTACCACCGCTACGGCGTGGACAACATCCTCGGGATCAGGTACGGCTTTCAGGGCCTGATCCCCAGATACCGGCACGACGTCATGGAATTGTCGCCGGAAATCGTCAAGGACATCCATGCGCTGGGGGGGAGCATCCTTTCCTCATCCCGGGGCAGGCAGGACATCGGCGAAATGGTCAATGCCCTCAAACGGATGAACATCGACATTCTGTTTTGCATCGGCGGAGACGGCACGATGCGCGCCGCGGAATGCATCACCGACGAGGTGACCCGCAGAAACCTGAACATCGCCGTCATCGGCATCCCGAAAACCATCGACAACGACCTGAATCTGATCCAGAAGACCTTCGGCTACGACACGGCGATTTCGGAAGCGGTGAAAGCCATCAAATGCGCCCATGTGGAGGCGAAGGGCGCACCGATGGGGATCGGTCTGGTGAAGATCATGGGGCGCCAATCCGGGCATATCGCGACGGGGGCCGCTCTGGCCATGAGCGATGTCAACTTTGTCCTGATTCCCGAGGTTTCCTTCGACCTCGAAGGGGAAAAGGGGTTTCTCGGCGTCCTGGAAGACCGGCTCCTGAGAAGGCAGCACTGTGTGATCCTCGTTGCGGAGGGGGCCGGACAGGAGCTGATGCACCGCGCCGGGGGGCCGCTGGAAACGGACGCATCGGGCAATCTCAGGCTCCTGGATATCGGGCAGTTTCTGAAAGCGCGGATCGAGGATCACTTCCACCGGAAAGGTCTCGAGATCAACCTGAAATACATCGACCCGAGCTACATGATCCGCAGCGTTCCGGCCAACGCCAGCGACAGCATCTACTGCGGCGCGCTGGGACAGTATGCCGTTCATGCGGGAATGGCCGGAAAGACGGGGATGCTCGTGGGGCTCATGAAAGACGAGTACGTCCACCTGCCCCTGAAGATGGTGGCCTCCGGGGCCAAGGTCGACGCGGAGGGAAATGTCTGGATGCGCGTTCTCGAATCGACGGGTCAGCCGTCCGTGATGAAAAACGACCCGAAAAAATAGCTTGCAAATTCAATCCCGATGGTTTAGAAGCCACTCCATTCATTTTTTGAGGAGTTCGATTATGTCCAGAATCTGCGAGGTATGCGGCAAGAAACCCGTTGTCGGTCACAATGTCAGCCACGCCAACAACAAGACCAAGAAGGTGTGGTACCCCAATCTTCAGAGTCTGCGCTGCGTGGATGAGAAAACCAAGTCGGTGAAGCGGCTCAAGGTCTGCACCCGCTGCATCCGTTCCGGTTTCGTGAAGAAGGCCCTATAGGAAGCATCGGAAAGCGGATTTCCTGATTTTTTCCATCGTCGGCTCAAGAAACGCTTCACAGTCCTGAACCAGATCCATCCCCTGTTCCATCAGTTCGATGGCTCCCGCCCGCACCGCCGGATCGTTCCGGTCGAGGCCGAATTTGTCGATAAAGAGGTTGATCCGGCCTTCCACGTTCATTAATCCGTTCATGCGCTCGGAAGTGCAGATGTTCACCCCGTGCGCGAACGCTTCGCCGGCGGTTTCGCCCTGAATATCCGTCAGCCACTCGATCGTCCGCCCGAATTCTTCCAGCCCGTTCTTGGCCATGCTCCCCAGGGATGCGGAAAACAGCGCAATCAGGCCGGTATTTTCCTGCTTCCGGTTCAAAACCATGTCAAAGGCCGACTCGATCATGATGTGGGACTGATAGGCGGCTTCGGATCGGCTGATCTCACGGCCGAAGCGTTTCTGAAAGGCCCGGATCGGCTGCACCAGGGATCTGCCGCGGATGTAGGTGTATCCCCTCGAATCGGGGTTGAAGGTCCTGACCGGCTGCTCGCAGATGTCCCCGTAGTGGGCGATGTCGTCGACCAGCAGATGAAAAAGGACAAAGGCGGCCTTGTGGTGTGGACCGGGAAGCTCGCGAAACCGGCCGATGCCGTGGGTCATCTCCGACGTGATGGCATGGTGAAACGTGAGAAGATCCGGGGAGACATTGTAGGCATAGAGATCGAGGCATTCCGGATGGAGGGCCTGCGGACCAAGGAACTCCCGCAGAATCCAGGTGTGGGTCAGCATCAGCATGCGGGGAACTTTCCTTTCTCCTGCCAGCCGCGGCCCACGAGGGTTTTCCCGATGTTGTCGAAACGGAAGGAAGCGGCGAACGACTTTTCATGATTCCTCCGCACGTTTCGTGAAGCCGCGCATCTCATGGATAATTTTTGTAGCACCGAATATTTTCAAGATCAAGGCGAAACTGGGCGCGTGCGGAACGCCAAATCTCCTCTTGACAGGAGAGGTGATATCTGCGAGAAAACACCCAAAATTTCACGCCGGTCAACGCGCGGACCATTGAAAATGACCACACTCAACTTGCCCACCACAAACTGGAAAATGGCGGATGTCAGTCGGGACATTCAGGAGAGTCTGGCGATGGAGCTGGGAATTCATCCGATTATTTCCCGCATCCTCACGAGCCGGAACATCCTCAACGCCGAAGAGGCAAGGCGCTATCTATCCCCCTCCCTCATGGATCTGCACAACCCCTTTCTGCTGAAGGACATGCGCCGGGCCGTGGACCGCACGCTGCAAGCCGTTTACCGGCACGAGAAGATAACCGTTTTCGGCGATTACGACGCGGACGGGATCACCTCCGTCGTCGTTCTGATCAAGTTTCTGGGGCAATTCGATTCCACTGTGCAGTACTACATTCCGGACCGGATCGACGAGGGATACGGTTTGAACCGGGAGGCCATTGATCGGATCCGGCAGAACGGGAGTCGTCTCATCATCACGATCGATTGCGGCGTTTCCGATCACGACCCGGTTGCCTATGCCAAGTCCCTGGGCATCGACACCATCATCCTGGACCACCACGAGGTTCCGGGCACTCTGCCGGACGCGGCGGCGGTCGTCAATCCCACCCGTCCGGACTGCCGGTTTCCCTTCAAACACCTGGCCGCGGTGGGGATCGCCTTCAATTTTCTGATCGCCCTGAGGGCGGTTCTGCGCAAGGAGGGCTTCTGGAAAAGGGGAAAGTTGCCCAACCTGAGGGAATACCTGGACCTGGTGGCGCTGGGAACGATCGGGGACATTTCCCCTCTGATCGACGAGAACCGGATCTTCACGAAAATCGGGCTTGAACTCCTGACCGAAAACCGGAGGGCCGGACTGGTTGCCCTGAAGGAAATCTGCGGCATCGAAAATCAGGTCATCGACTCCGGCAAGGCTTCCTTCTGCCTCATCCCGCGGATCAATGCCGCCGGCCGCGTCGGCTCGCCTCTGGACGCCGTCCGGCTTCTGCTGACGGAAAATCTCGAAGAGGCCCGGGAACTGGCGAGGCGGCTGGAGAACTGCAACCGCAAGCGGCAGTCGATGGAAAAGGCGATCATCGCCGAGATCCTGGAAAACATCCGTCAGACCGCCGGCCAGAGGGAAAAAAGCGCCTTTGTCTTCGCCTCCGGGAAGTGGCATCCCGGTGTCATCGGCATCGTCGCCTCCCGTCTGGTGGACCGTTACTGCCGGCCGGTGTTCCTGATCAGCCTGCGGGAAGGCGTCGGGAAGGGCTCCGGGCGGAGCGTTGCCGATTTCAATATTTACGAGGGTCTGAAAAAGTGCGACTCGACGCTGATTGCGTACGGCGGCCATCGTTACGCCGCCGGCATCTCCATTCGGGAGGAGGACATCGATCGCTTCTCGTCGCTTCTTGAAAACGTTGTACAGGCCGAAAGGGCGGGATCGGAGTTCATCTCGCAGACCCTGATCGACACATCCTGCCAGCTCAGCGACATCAATCACGAGTTCCTGTCCGCCCTGGAAGTTCTGGCGCCTTTCGGCAGCAGGAACCCGGAGCCCGTGCTCTGCGCCCGGAACGTCAACGTCACCTCGCCTTCCATCGTCGGCAACAACCATCTGCGCATGAGGGTCAACGGAGACGGCGTATCCTGCAACTGCATCTGGTTCGGCAAGGGACACTTCCTGCCCGTCCTGTCCGGTCCGAAACTCGACATCGCCTTCACGCCTCAGATCAACAACTGGAACGGCGCATCCGACATTCAGCTCAAGATGCGGGACGCCACCCTGCAGCAATCCGCCGCTTGACGCCGGCAGAATCGCGACCGCATCGATTTTCGCAGCGCGGGATGAACGCGCGAGAACTCAGGATCCCCTGCGGCAGCCTTCTTTCCGCCTGCTTCTTGCCAGATGGTAGAAGCCTATTCCCCCCAAGCCCAGCAATCCCGCGCCGTAAAAGACGGCTTTCATCCCGAACAGGCTGAACAGGACACCGCCGGCCAGCGGCGCGAGAACGGCCCCCAGGTTCATCGCGGCGTTGAAGATGCCCATGGTCAGCCCCATGCCCTGCCGGTTCCCCTCTTCGACCAGCAGGGCCGAACTCGCGGGGAGGGAAAGAACGCTGGCAAATCCGATGCCGATGCTCAGGAAAAGAACATGCGAAAATGTTTCGGACAGGGGCAGGAAGGCCGTGAGCAATGCGGCAGCCGCTCCGCCGCAGAGGATCAGGCGGTCCCGCCCGACCCGGTCGGACAGGAGCCCCATGGGACGAAGCATCAGCGCCGTCACGATCGTGTTGGCGCCCATGACCACCCCCATCTCGATTCCCGTCAGACGCAGGTTCTCAAACATGAAGATGGGCAGGAACATCCCGAAATAGACAATCCCGAAGGTCCGTGAAAAGATGAATCCGCACAGCGCGATGAGGGTTCCGCTTTTTCTCAGCACGGACGGATCGACCCGGAGCGTTCCGCTTTCCCTTTCCCTGTTCCCGCCGAAATGCCTCACGAAAACCAGGGCTGTGAGGAATGCGAGCAAGCAGAGGACGGTGAGGCTGATGAAGATCCCGGGGAAGCCGAGCGTGTCCTTGACGATTCCGCCCGCGACCGGGCCGACGGCGAGGGCCGCATAGTAGGAAATGTCGAAAGTCGCCATGGCGGTTCCCTCGTGCCGGGCCGGGGCCATGTCGCCGATATAGGCGAGCGAAACGGGCCGGACGAGGGCCGCCGCGACGCCCTGCAGGAATCTCAGGAGGATCAGGGACGTGGGCGACGGCAGGAAGAGGTATCCGATCGCGATGGCCGCATGGGCGAACAGGCCGATCAAGATGAGGCGCCGCCTGCCGATGCGGTCGGACCACCAGCCCGTCAGGGGCGAGAAGAAGGTCTTGGCGGCGGCAAAACCGGAGAAGATGAGGGCCAGATGAATGCCCGCGGCGCCGTTGGAAGTCGCATAGACCGGGAAAAAGGGGTCCGCGATTCCGAAGCCGAGGCAGGCCAGGAAGTTCACGATGAAGAGGGCGCGGTATACCCCCTTTTCCTCCATGCCGCTCATCAGGTTTCACTCCGGGCGGTTTTCGAGGGTCGCGTATTGATCTCCGCTGCCGGCTGTTGAAGGGGCCGGACAGTCCGGTGATGCTCCCTTCAGCCTGTCCGGCCCGAAAATCGTTGGTGCGGTCAAGAGATCAGAATGTCTTTTTCCGGAGAAGGCCCCGCTCCCTTGCTCCCTTCTCCAGCTCTTCCCGGAACTTGGGATGGGCAATCTGGATGAGGGCCTGGGCCCGCTCCGGTTCCGTCCTGCCCGTGAGGTCGGCGACGCCGTACTCGGTCACGATATACTGGGCATAGTGGCGGGGCACGGTCACACGTGCGCCGGGGGTGAGATAGGGGACGATGCGGGAGACGCTGTCGTCGAGAGCGGTCGACGGAACCAGGTTGATGGCCCGTCCACCGGGAGACCAGAAGGCGCCGATGACGAAGTCAAGCTGTCCCCCCGTGCCCGTCCGCATGATGTTGCCGTGGGACTCGGAGCAGATCTGGCCCGTCAGGTCCACCTCCAGCGATCCGTTGATGGCCACGACGTTCTCTTCCTGAGAGATGATGCTGATGTTGTTGGCGTAAAGGGTGGAACGCCACTCGCACATGGGGTTGTTGGCCAGCCATTCATAGAGATCCTTGTCGCCCATGGTGAACGCCAGAAGGATCTTGCCGGGGTTGACCTTCTTGTACTTGCAGGTGACGATCCCTTTCTCCACCAGGATGTTGGTCCCCGCCGGAGCCATTTCCGTATGAATGCCCAGGTCCTTGAGGTTGCTGTCCTGGAGGAGCTTGCTGATCATGGCCGGAATGGCGCCGATGCCCACCTGGAAGCAGTCCCGGTCATTCAACAAGCCGACCACGTTTTTCGCCATCTGGATTTCCACTTCCGTCGCCGGCGGCGTCGGCACGGCCGGCATGGGGCTGGAATTTTCATAAAAAGCGGTGAATCGCGACACATGAAAGTTCGTATCGCCGTAGGTGCGGGGCATCTGGTCGTTCACTTCGGCGAGGATATATTCGCTCTGATCCATGATGCGGCCGGTGTAGAACGTGTCCAGTCCCAGGCTGACGTAGCCGTGGCTGTCCGGCGGCGTGACCTGGGTGATAATCCCCGTCCGCCGCGGATAGACGCGGTTCCGGGCCGCGTTCTTCAGGGACACATCGGAACTCTGGGCCGGGATGAAGTTGGCCCATTCGGTTTTCGCGATCTGCTGGAGATGCGGGGAACTGTAAAATCCGAAAACGAGGTTGAAGGTCTTCCGGTATTCGGGCTTGAAGATCTTGTAGGGTCGCAGCGTGAGGGCGTTCAAGTATTCGACATCCTCCAGTTCGTCGACCCGGTCGGCGATCAGGTCCATGATCTTCATGGCCGGTTGACCCAGGCATAGCGGCGTCCAGAACCGGTCCCCGGATTTGATAATTTTTGCCGCTGCTTCCGCCGATATCATTCTGTTCTGATAAATTTCTTTCCAGCTCATCCTTCCCTCCTCTTTCTAAGATGAGTTAAAAAAGACACCCCTTTCGGCCGTTCGCGGCGATGGGTAAGCGGGTCGCAATTTCAGTTCCAGTGGTGGCTTCCCTGAGCCCGGTTCACCGAAAAAAGCCGCTTGAACGCTTGATCCTCTTCACCCCCCTTCCCTCTCGAAGTGTTTGCTCTTTCGGCGCTGAATCGGTTGGATGTTTGTCTTGCATGACGAGCGGAAATCCGCTCACGAAAAGACATCGCTTGAGATAGAAACCAACAATTTGATGCTTGATTATAAAAAAGAAGATCGGCTCGTGTCAATGGATTTCCAATTCCGGTCGCAAAAAAACCGACGGGCGCCTGCGAATTGCCCGCGGACAGGGTTCCGTCAACCGGACGGCATGAACTCAATCGAAGGGATGTCTGTGACGGGGTACGATGCAGAGCGAATCCGGAAATATCACGGTCAGGATGAACGGCGGCGACAAAAAGACGGGAACAAAAAAAGGCGGGGGATGACCCCGCCTTCGCAGTTTCAGGGGTTGCTTGCCTTGCGCCGATTTTCCTCAGCTCAGCCAGTTTTTCACGGCTTCCAGCACCGGCGAGGTGAAGAGGGAGATGTAAATCGTGTAAAGGGCGAAGGCGCCGACGACTTCGCTCGTGTAGATCCTTTTGTATTTGTGCTTCAGGGACATCATGATGAGCCCGCCGATGATCAGACATCCAAGTTGAAAATAAGGAAAATTGTCCGCTCCGCCCGCGGCGTATTCTGCGAAGCTGAAGCCTGCCGTGATCAAAACCACCGCTGCCGCCATTATCAGAGTTGCCAGATTCTTTTTCATGATCTATTTCCTCCCTGTTCCGGTTTTTGATTGGGCCATTTGACAAGGTAGATATGGAATAAACGTGCCAACTCGGAATATCCAATGAAATATATTTATAAAGCTATGATATCGAAGAGGAAATAATATTTTGCATGAAACCGGCGGGAGGGCGTGAACTGCCCGGCGGGACGCGGAGTTGAATGAAATGTTACGGTTTTTTGAATGATTTGTTCAGCGTCACAGCCAGCGCTTGCGGCGCCGGTAGGATTTGACGTCCCGGTAGGATTTCGCGGCGCCGGAGGCGGCCATGCCCAGGTAGAATTCCTTGATGTCGGGATTTTCAACCAGGTCTTCGGCCGGTCCCTCCATGACGATCTTGCCGTTCTCCATCACGTAACCGTAATGGGCGATCTGAAGAGCCATGCGGGCGTTCTGCTCGACGAGGACAATGGTCGTTCCCTGCTCTTCGTTGATCCGCCGAATGATCCGGAAGATTTCGCTGACAACCAGCGGTGCCAGACCCAGCGACGGCTCGTCCAGCAGCAGAAGCTGCGGGTGGGCCATCAAAGCACGGCCGATCACGAGCATCTGCAGCTCTCCGCCGCTGCAGTAGCCGGCCAGCGATTTTCTTCGTTTCAGCAGGGCGGGAAAATAGCCGTACACCAGCTCCAGGTCTTCTCTGTAGGACTTGCCCCAGCGGGTGGCCGTCCCCACCCTCAGGTTCTCTTCGATGGTCAGGTATTTGAAAGGCTGGCGGCCCTCGAGGACCTGAATGATACCCAGCCGGGTGATGCTCTCGGGAGGCTGATTGTGGATGGGCTTGCCGTTATGCAGGATCGAACCGTCCTTCACCTCGCCGTTTTCAGGCTTAAGCAGGCCCGAGA
>CAYWTL010000010.1:21520-51649 GCA_964460245.1 uncultured Syntrophaceae bacterium
GGATTTCAACAATCCGGAGATGGCCTTCAGGGTCGTGGTCTTGCCGGCGCCGTTGCTGCCCAGCAGCGAGACGATGTGCTTCCTGTCCACCGCCAGGGACACCCCCTTGAGGACCTGGATGACATCGGAATAAACGACGGATATGTTGTTCACCTGCAGCAGGACGTCCCGCATCGCCAGACTCCTTCAGTATGAAAAAGGCCAGAGGCGGAAGCTTGAGCGGACGATCCGCCAGACCTCCGCCAGCCCTCGGGGTTCGAAGAGAATGAAAAGCACGATCGCGGCGCCGAAGGCGAATTCGCGCAGGGGCGCCATGTTCAGGCCGGTGCTTGTGAACACCCCCATGTTCATCAGGGCGTCCGTCGCCCAGCGCAGCACCTCGTTCAGCCCGGTGATGAAGACGGCGCCGAAGATCGAGCCGGCGATGTTTCCCATGCCGCCGATGATCACCATGGCGATGTATTCGACGGAAAGGCCGAGATTGAAAGGCTCCGTGGTGATGCTCACCATGTAATACGCCCAGAGGGCGCCGGCAAACCCGGCGTAGAATGAGCTGATGGCGAAGGACAGCAGCTTGTAGCGGAAGATGGGGATGCCCATGCCTTCGGCCGCCCGGTCGTTGTCCCGGATCGCGATGAAGGCCCGGCCGTACTTCGTGCGGATCAGGTTGACCGCAAACCAGGTCATTCCGATCAGGCAGAGGAAGATGACGAGGAAGAAGCCCCGGTCGCCGCCCAGCTCCCATCCGAGCAGGGAGGCCCTCGGCAGCGTGATCCCCATTGTGCCCTTCGTCAGCCCCTCCCAGTGCAGCAGGATGTACTCCACGATAAACTGTCCGGCCAGGGTGGCAATGGTCAGGTAGAGGCCCTTCAGGCGGACCGAGGGGATCCCGAAGATCATTCCCACCAGCGACGTCACGGCAGCGGCGGCCGGCACAACCAGGATGAAGGGCAGGTCGGCCGACGTGGCCATGATTCCTGCCGCGTAGGCGCCGACGCCGAAAAAGGCGCCGTGACCGAGGGAGATCTGTCCGGTGTATCCGATCAGGATGTTCAGGCCGATCGCGGCGATTGCGGCGATGCCGATCATGTTCAGGACATAGAGCATATAGGGTTTCACGACCCAGGGCAGAACCAGAAACAGGAATGCCAGGCCGATGGCCATCCAGAGGCGGCCGAAATCCGTCTCGAAGATCGTCAGCTCTTCCCGGTAGTGTTCCCGGTAATTTCCGCAGGGGTGGAATCTCGGTTTTCGCATCTTTACACCCGCTCGATCTCTTTCAGACCGAAGAGGCCGTAGGGTTTCACCAGCAGGATCAGCACCAGGACGATGTAGGGAACCACGTCACGGAGCGACGGCGACAGGTAGCCGCCCGTGAAGGTCTCCAGCAGGCCGATGATGATGCCGCCGATGATGGCCCCGCCGATGGAATCCAGTCCGCCCAGGATCACCACCGGGAAGACCTTGAGGCCGATGGCGCTCAGGTCGTGCACGTTGATGCCGTTGATGATGCCCAGAACGATGCCGCTCATCCCGGCCACCAGGGCGGCGATGGCCCAGGAGAGCGCAAAGACCCGCTTCACGTGGACTCCCAGGGAAAGGGCGGCCTTCTGGTTGTCCGCCACCGAACGCATGTAGATGCCCTGAGAGGAGTATTTGAAGAACAGGCCGAACAGGCACAGAAAAACCATCCCGATGAACAGAGCGGCCACGTAAACGGGCGGAACCTGGATGGCGCCCCAGCGGATGCCGAGCGCTTCCGGCAGAAAGTCCGGATAGGTCTGCAGGTTGCCGCCCCATACCAGCAGCAGGAGCCCCTTGAACATCGAGGCCAGGCCGACGGTCAGCATGATCACGAAAATCAGGGGTTCGCCGATCAGGGGGCGCAGGAAGACGCGCTCCACGAGGAACCCGAGGGAGAAACAGCCGGCCAGCGTTGCCAGAAAGGCCACCGGCAGGGGCAGTCCGGCCCAGGAGACCATGGCCAGGAACAGAAAGGCACCGAAGGCAAGCAGTTCCCCATGGGCGAAATTCAGGACGCTGGACGATTTGAAGATCATGACGAAGCCCATCGCGGACAGGCCGTACAGCAGACCGATGCTGATGCCGTTGACGAGCAGTTGAACGAAAAAGTCCATTCGAAAAATCTCCTTAAACCGGTATGATTTTCACCTTGGTTTCCACCTTGCCGACCTGTCCGTCCCGGTACTGGACCTTCGCCTTGACCTCGACCTCCCACTGGTCCCGGTACATGGCTTCGATCAGCTTGATGTAAAGGCCGTAGACAAAGCGCCGCCGCACCTTGCCGGTTCGGGTCAGTTCCTCGTCGTCGGGGTCCAGGAGCTTGTAGAGGAGGAAGAACTTCCGGATTTTCATGATGTCCGGCAGTTGCGCGTTGATCCGCTGAATCTCGCCCAGGATCAGTTCCTCCACGGCCGGCTGCTGGGACAGGTCCATGTAGGTCGTGTAGGGGATCATCCGCTCCTCCGCCCAGACGCCGACGTTTCCGAAATCGATGTTGACCATCAGCGTAATGTAGGGGCGCCCTTCCCCGAAGACCACGGCCTCCTTGATATAGGGACTGAACTTCAGGCGGGTTTCGATAAAATCCGGTGAAAAGGCTTCCCCGCTTTTGTTGCGGATGATTTCCTCCCTGCGCCCGATGATCAGCAGGTGGCCGTCCCGGTCCAGATAGCCCGCATCGCCCGTTCGCAGCCAGCCGTCGGTGAATGCGGCCTCCGTCGACTTGAAGTCCTGATAATAGCCGGCGAAAACAGCGTCGCTGCGCACGAGGACCTCCTGGTCTTCCGAAAGCCGTACGAGGGTTCCCGGCAGCGGCTTGCCCACGGTCTCCAGCTTCACCTGATCGTCCGGCTGGATCTGAAAGATGCCGCCGGCTTCGGTCAGACCGTAACACTGCTTGAGATTGAGTCCGATGGTTCTGAAAAAGCCGATCACATCGGGGCTGATGGGATGACCGCCGGTGAATGCGCTGCGAAGCTTCAGGCAGCCGATCCGATCGAGCAGCGGCCGGTAAACCGTCAGGGAAGCCAGCCGGTGGAGGACCTTCAGGGCAGAGGGGACGGCCTCTTCCCGCGAGGCCTTTTCCGTGACCCTGCGGCCGATCCGCTCGGCGAGCTGGAACATTTTCCGCTTGACCATCCCCGCGTCGGACATCTTTACCATGATCCGGGAAGCGAGGTCCTCCCAGAACCGTGAGGCGGTGATGAGCAGGGACGGCCCGATTTCACGAAAATCCTCCGTGACGGTCTCCGGGGTTTCGGGAAAGTTCATCGTCATTCCACCGACCAGGGCGACCCCGACTCCCCACATCTGATCCACGATCCAGGCGGTCGGCGACATGGAGATCCAGTTTTCGCCCGGCCGGATGGCCATGGCTTCGACCCAGCTCGCGGCGATGGCCGTCAGGTTTCGGTGCGAGAGCATGGCGAGCTTCGGCAGCCCCGTCGTCCCGGAGGTGAGGATCATGAGGGCGGTGTCGCCCCGGTCGCCCTTCCGGATCTCCTGCGGGACGCGGTCCGGGTGCTCCCGTTCGAATGCTTCGCCCTTCCGGATCAGCTCGTTGAAGCCGATCAGCCAGGGATCGTTCCGGTATGTCCTCATACCCGTCGGATCGATATAGATCACTAGGCGGACATGCCCGAGCCGGTCGCGGGCGTCCAGGAGCTTGTCGACCTGTTCCTGGTCCTGGACAAAGACGAAGGATGCCTGGATCCGGTTGAGGGCAAGGCACAATTCATCGGTGATGGAGGAAGTAAACAGATTCAGGGTGACGGCGCCCAGCGACTGGGCCCCCAGTTCGCCAAAGAGCCATTCCGGATGGTTGTTCATGATGATGCCGACATGTTCGCCGCGTTTCAATCCGAACGACAACAGGCCGGCGGCTGTGTTCCTCACGTAGCGGAAATAATCCGCCCAAGTGTAGCGCTGCCAGATGCCGAGGGCCTTCTCGCGGATCGCCGTCGCTGAACCCAGTCGCTCGGCCTGCAGGGCCAGGACCTGGGGAAGCGTTTTTTCTGCCGGATTTTCCGTCATCGATGCCCTCTTCACAGGGATTCCGCGTCACCCAGGTAGGCCTTGATCACCTCCGGGTGGTTCCGCACCGCTTCGGGCGTTCCCTCCGTCAGCTTCTCGCCGAAATTCAGGACCATGATCCGTTGTGAGATGCTCATGACAATGGACATGTCGTGCTCCACCAGGATCATGGTCTGGCCCCAGGATTCGTTCAGTTCGACAAGAAACCGGACCATGTCTTCCTTTTCCTCCAGGTTCATGCCGGCAAAGGGCTCGTCGAGGACGAGGAGCTTCGGCTCGAGCGCCAGGGCGCGACCGAGTTCGACCCGCTTCATCAGTCCGTAGGGAAGAGACCCGACCGTTTTCTTGCGGATCGCCTGCATTTCCAGAAAATCGATGACCTCCTCCAGAACGAGCCGGTGGCGGGTCTCCTCTGCCCGGGCGGAAGCCGAAAAAAACGTCGCGGCGCCGAGGCTGTAGCGACAGTGGATATGCCGCGCCAGCAGCATGTTCGACAACACCGTCATACCCGGAAAAAGCTCGATGTTCTGAAAGGTCCGTCCGATGCCGATTCGCACCAGCTCGTGGGACGGCAGATGGGTGATGTCCCGTCCGTTGAAACGGATGCTTCCCTGCTGCGGCCGGTAGAAGCCGGTCATGCAATTCAGGAGGCTGGTCTTGCCGGCGCCGTTCGGACCGATCACCGCGACCAGTTCGCCGGTGCGCACGGCCAGATCGACGTCGTGCAGCGCCCTGACGCCGCCGAAGTGCAGGGAGAGATCGGAGATGTCCAGGTCGGACCGCGCGTCTTCGCGACTGCGTGCGCTGAAGATGTCCGGACGACCGCGCTGTGACTTCATCGGATTTTCAGCCTCACTTGACCAGTTTGATCTTCTCTTTTCCGGGCGTGTAGAAGTTGGTCAGCGGGGTCAGGGAGCCGTCTTCCCGCACCCGGACCATTCTGGCCTTGAAGGAAGCCCCGTGGTCCTTGCTGCTGTAGGTGACGTTCGGCACAAGGCCCCCGAAATCCTCGTTCCGGAAGGACTCCAGGGCCTTGTTGATCGTCTCCCGGTTGACCTGTTTGAAGGATTCCTGTGCCCGGACAAAGGCCCGCTCCATGATCATACCGACGACGACGCCCTCCCAGTAGGACGCATCGAACCGGTCAACCGTCTTGTAGCGACTCCACAGCTCCTTCATCAGCGCGATGCCTTTTGTGTTGTCCGAGGGCAGACCGCCGGGAAACTGCATGACCAGCCGGTCCCGGATCAGCCCCTTTCCGAGCTTGAAAAAATCCGGGTCTGTGGAGGTCCATGTCCCGAAGAACTGCGGTGCGTAGCCGATGCGGTCGGCGCTCTTGAATGTCGTGATGATGGCGGCGGGCAGCATCTGCATGAAGACGTATTCCGCGCCCTTCTGCTTGAGACGCAGCAGCTCCGTCGTAAGGTCCACCGTTTTCGGGGGGAACTCTTCGATTGCGACAATCTGGACCTTCTGTCTGGCGGCATAATCGCGTGTCGGCTGGTGAATCGAGCGGCCGTAGGCGTTGTTGTAGGTCAGCAGCCCGATTCGGGGCGCGTCCTTTCCGCGGTGGATGGTCCGGATATAATCAATCACTGCGTAGCAATCCATGCGGTAGCTGCCGAAGGGGAGATACATGTAATCGACCGGCGGTTCCAGAATTTCCCAGCTCGTGGAGTAATTGATCGCGGGGATGCGGTAGCTCTGGATGATGGGTTTCGCCGCCAACCCCTCCCCGGCGCCCCAGGTGGCGATCATGTCCACCCGGTCCCTGACGGCAAACTTCCTGACGGCGGCAACGGCTTCCGGAACCTTGTATCCCGTGTCGACCAAAATCATCTCGATCTTTCTGCCGGCGACGCCGCCTTTGACCTCGTTGACATAGCGAAAGTAATCCTGCTGTCCCTTGGCATGGTACTGGCCCCAGGTGGAGGCCGGCCCGGTCATGTTGATCGCCGCCCCGACCTTGATGGGTGCGGCATCTGCCGAAGTCGCCGGGCCGAAGAATGCCAGTGCGGCCAGCAAACTCATCGCGTTCGTCCATCTCATGATTCGATTCATCACCCTCTCCTCCTCGAAAAAAGATAAAAAAAAGCCATGGATCGGATTCCACGGCCTTCATAAAAAAGCCGCGGGCAGCCCTGAAAGGTCTGCCCGCGGCGTCATGGCTCAATTCATGTCATGAGCGCGGCAGGCAGACCTCGCTAAAAAAGCTGAAGAAAGCGAAAAAGCGGACTGACCAGCGATCGATGACATCTCGATGATTCATGATAACTTCCCTTGCCGGCCATATAGAGTCAAAGTGCCGGGATTGTCAAGAAATATTTTATGCGTCCGCTTCCATCCCCAGCTTTTCAATCCGGTAACGCAGGGAATCGACGGTGACGTGCAGCAGTTCCGCCGCTTTCGTCTTGGACCCCTTCGCTCTTTCAAGAGCGCTGCGAATCCATTGCCGCTCGATGTGGGCCAGCTTTTCGTTCAAATCGATGCCCTCCCCAGGAATCCGGTAATCGGAGAAGGAGCCGGCCGCCTCTTGGCTGTTCGACAGGACGAGGTTTTCCGGAAGGATGATGTTGGAGGACTCCAGCGCGACACTGCGCTCGATGATGTTTGCCAGTTCGCGGATATTTCCGGGGAAGGGATAATCCATCAGGAGTTCCAGGGCGTAAACAGACATGTTCCGGATCTCCTTTCCGAAGTCCCGGGAGTATTTCTCGATGAAGTGTTTTGCCAGGCCGGGAATGTCGTCCCTTCTTTCCCTCAGAGGTGGAAGATGAATGGGGATGACATTGAGACGGTAGTAGAGATCCTCCCGAAAGGAGTTTTCCTTGACCTTGGCAAAAAGATCCTGATTCGTCGCCGAAATAATCCGGACATTGACCCGGATGTCGTCCGTGCCTCCGATGCGACGGAAGGTTTTCTCCTGCACGACGCGCAAAAGCTTCACCTGCAGGATCGAGGGTAGGTCTCCGATTTCATCCAGGAATATCGTACCGCCGCTAGCCGCTTCGAACAGGCCGGGCTTGTCGGTGTGCGCCCCCGTGAAAGAGCCTTTCATGTATCCGAAGAATTCCGATTCGAGGAGCGATTCCGGTATGCCCCCGCAGTTGATAACGACAAACGGCTGCCCGTTGCGCGGACTGTTTTCATGGATGGCCCGGGCCACCAGTTCCTTGCCGGTGCCGCTTTCACCGAGGATCAGAATGTTGGCCGTGGTGCCCGCGATTTTCTTGATGGTTGCGTAGACCTTGAGCATTTCCCTGCTTTTCCCGATCATCCCCCCGAAGGACACCGACTCCTCCAGTTCCTTCATGAACTCGGCGTCGCTCTTCTTGACGCCCTTCTTGTTCAGCGCGTCCCGGATCAGACGCGCCAGGTCCTCGATGTCGAAATCCTTTTCGATGTAATCATAGGCCCCCTCCTTCATGGCGGAAAGGGCCGTTTCACCGGAAGCGTAAGCGGTCATCAGGATGATCATGGCTTCCGGGCAGACATCCTTCGCCCGTTTCATGAAATCGATGCCGTCCATCCGGGGCATTTTGAGGTCCGTCAGGATCAGATCGAAGGGGATCTTCTTGCAGAGGCCGAGGGCCTTTTCCCCGTCGAAGGCCGAGGTGACATCGTACCCTTCCCTGCCCAGCATGATCTCAAGAAATTCTCTCATTCCCTTGTCGTCGTCCACTACAAGGATCCTGGCCATTTTTCACCTCTCCGCTTCGCCCAGGCTGGGGAAGCACAGTGTGAATGTCGTCC
Organism: uncultured Syntrophaceae bacterium; assembly: GCA_964460245.1. GTDB lineage: Bacteria > Desulfobacterota > Syntrophia > Syntrophales > Fen-1087 > JAXDBM01. Next base: position 29,330 of record CAYWTL010000010.1, read on the forward strand.
CTTCGCCTGCCCGGCTGTCCACTTTTATTTTGCCGTGATGGCTGCCCACAATCCGGTTGACGATCGCAAGCCCCATTCCCGTACCCTTTTCACGGGTCGTGAAAAAGGGCTCGAAAATCCGCGCGGCATCCCTTTCGGCGATCCCCGGGCCGCTGTCCCGAACCCGGAGTTCGAGGCAGGGCACAGAGGCATCGTCCGCCCTGCCCGGTCCGGCCTCGATCGTCAGATGGCCGCCTTCGGGCATGGACTGGACCGCGTTCAAAAGAAGGTTCCAGATCAACTGTCGGATTTCCGTTTTGTTCGCGCGAATGATCGGCAGCGGATCCCGAAAAGCCCTCGCAACGACGATGCCGTCGCGCCAGTCCGGCAGGTAACGGATCGAATCGAGCACTTCCTCGATCATGTCGGCGATCCGGATGGCTTCCGGCATTCCCGGTGAAGGCCTGGACAGAAGAAGGAAATCCCGCATGAAGCTCTCGAGCTGATCCTTGCCCCTCAGAATGATCTGCATGAGTCGTTCATCTCCCGGGCTCAGAGAGAGGCTTTTGTGCAGCACCTGGATGGAACCGCCGATCGATGCCAGGGGGTTTCTCATTTCATGGGCGAGACCCGCCGCCATCTCGCCGATGAAGGCAAGCCGCCTGTTCCGTTCGACGCTGGCCTCCATTTTCTTGACGGTCGTCAAATCCTGGAAAACGATGATGTCGCCGATCCGGTTCCCCGTTGCATCGTTCAGAAAGGAAAGAGAGCAGCCCAGGGTCAGCGGCTTGTTCTCCCGGCTCTCGATCTGTATTTCCATCCGGCTTCGCTGCGACTCCGGGTTGTTCCCTTCCTGAATCTTCGCGACGAATTGTCCGTACGCCGGGAACAGATCGGCAATATTTCTGTTTTCGACTTCTTTGAAGGAAAAGCCGGTGATCTCCTGCGCCGCCCGGTTGAAGGATTTGATCTGCCCCCGGAGATTGATCGTCATGATACCCGTGTCCACGGACTCGATAATGCTTCGGTGCAGCACATCGAGCTGATCGAAAGCCGTTTCCTTTTCCCGCAGCAGCGTTCTCAGCCTCTTTTCCTGTTCCACAACAAAAATGGCGAGGAAGGCGGTCAGATAAAAGGAAACGATATAGGTGATGATCCTCGAAAAGACATAGCTGGCCGCGAAAGGATAATCCGGTATCATGGCTGAATACGGCGGGGCCAGAAACTTGTAGTATTCCAGGTCGAGGAGGAGGCCGTAGCATATGCTGCAAGCGGAGGCCGTGAGCAGCCCGCCCCGCCTGGCCAGGAACAAAACGGAGTAAATGATGACCAGCGTGTAAAAGACGGGATAGATGCTGCTGATGCCGCCCGTCGCGTAAACCAGGCCCGTGATCAGCAAGACGTCGCCGATGGCCTGTATGTAGACATTCGCCTGAATGCTCCGCACCAGACGGGGAAGAAAAAAATAGAGGAGCGACAGGATGTAGGATGTGATAATGACCCAGGACAGCGACGGAAGTGATATCTCGGGCAGATGCTCCTCGCCCTTGATCTTCATGAAAATGGCGATACCCAGCAGCAGCGTGACGATTGCGACCCTCGACAGCATCAAATATCTCAGCCGGGTCGCCGTCTTGTCTTTCAGCATCAGCGGGCCTCGCGGGGAATTTTTCCGAATATCCAAGATCACCCATATAATTATTTTTTGAACAACTTTCAACAAATTAACGCATGCAAAGACCGCTCGTTCCCCTTCTTCTTGCCGCCGCGGCGGGAATCGCCACGGGTTACCTGAAGGAAATTTCCGAGCCGGCACTGCTGATCGGCCTGGTCACGGCTTTCGTAGGCATGCTGGTCGCGTGGCGGAAGCGCCAGGACCGCCTGTTGCGGGTCGCGATGGTCGCCGCAATGTTTCTGATGTCCGTCCTGGCGATCAGTCAGGATCTCTATTGGAAGCCGGGCCCGGGACACATCAGCCGTTATGTTCAGGAGGGACGACTGGAGATCGACGGCGTGGTAGCGGAGAATCCCCGTGAATCGGGAGATAAAACGGCGTTGACCGTGTCCGTGTTCCGCGTCCGGATGGATCAGGACTTCCTTCCCGTGGAAGGCAGAATCCTCCTGAACACGGCAACCGGCGAGACCTACAAATACGGGGACGTCATCCGTTTCAGAACGAGGCTGAAAAGTCCGCATAACTTCTGCAATCCCGGCGGGTTCGACTACGAGCGCTACCTTCGCCTTCGGGGCATTCTGGTTCAGGGCTTCGTCGACAATCCGGCCAACATCATCGTGCTGCGGGAAGACCGGGGGAACCCGCTGAAGCTTGCCCTGGAGCGGTTCCGAAGGAGCCTGAAAGCGCTGATCCGGGCACATTCGCCCTCTCCCTACGGAGAAATCGTTCAGGCCATGATCCTGGGCGATCAGAAGGAAATCCCCGCAGAGATCCTGGAAAAATTCAATCAGACGGGCACTTCCCACATCATTGCCATTTCCGGATTCAATGTGGGCATCATCGCCTTTTTTTCCATTTTCCTGTTCCGTTTTCTGATGAAATTCTCGGAGACACTGCTTCTGAGATTCAGCCTCGTCAAGCTTTCAACGGCCTTTTCCTTTCTTCCGATCGCCGTTTTCATGTTTATTGCCGGCGCGGGCGTTTCCGTCGTGCGGGCGACGATCATGGCGCTGGCCCTGCTTGCAGCCGTTCTCCTGGGGAAGGTTCGGGACCTGTACAACACGCTGGCGCTGGCGGCGCTGGTCATCCTGATTCTCTCGCCGGCATCCCTTTTTGACCTGTCCTTCCAGTTGTCCTTCACGGCCGTCGCGGCGATCCTTTTTGTCACCCCGAAACTGACCGCCTTCGTTCCGAAACCGGACCCGGCGGGACGTGCCCCGCACAGAAGGATTTTCGGCAGGATCCTCTACGACGCAGCGCTGTTCCTGATTGTGTCCGCAAGCGCGACACTGGGGACGTTGCCCCTGATCGTTTATTATTTCAACCGGGTTTCCGTCGTTTCCCTGGCGGCCAATCTTGCCGTCGTGCCCGTCATGGGGATCGTGGCCCTGCCCGTCTGCATGGCCATCATCCTGGTCGCGCCCATTTTTCCGCCCCTGGCGGTCCTCCTCGTTCAGATAGCCACTTTTCTGATGAAGATATCCGTGGCGCTCGTCGATTTTTTTGCTTCCCTCCCCGGTTCCTCCATTTACGTCACCACGCCGGCGCCGGCGGAGATAGCCGCTTTTTACCTGCTGATGATCTCGGTATTCGCCTGGCTCGGTATTCGGGGAGACGGCGAATCCGGTTGTCCGAAAACGGAAAGGCGTACCGCGCAGAAGGTCATGGGCCTGAAGATCGCGATCTGCGCGCTGTCGATCCTCATTCTGGCCGGCGCCGCCTGCCGACACACCGCGGACCTGAGAGAGGATCGTCTACGGATCACAGCCATCGACGTCGGCCAGGGATCCTCGACGCTGGTGCGATTCCCCCACGGCAAGCAAATGCTGATCGACGGCGGCGGTTCCCATGATGAAAGCTTCGACATCGGCCGCTATGTCGTTGCCCCCTTTCTGTGGCATGAACGGATTCGAAAAATCGATGTGATGGTCATGACGCATGTTCACCCGGACCATCTCAATGGCTTGGTCCTCATTCTGAAAAACTTCGATGTGGGAGAGGTCTGGATGACCGGCCAGATTGCGGACAGCGAACCCTACCGGGAATTCATGAAGATCGCCGCCGAAAAGCAGGTCCGCCGAAGGATCGTCTCCATGGAAACGCCTCCCGAAGTTCTGGGCGGCGTGACGGTCCGCTTCCTGAACCCCGAGCGTCCCCTCGGACCGGCCGATGCGGAAGGGAACTATGACCGTGTCAACAACCAGTCCGTCGTGCTGAAGCTGACTTTCGGTGAAACCGGCATCCTTCTTCCGGCCGACATTTCCCGTTTGACGGAAGAGCGCCTCGCCGGGGCCGGCATCGATCTCAAAAGCGATGTCCTCCTCGTTCCCCATCACGGCGGTTTCACCTCCAGCACGCCACCCTTTCTAAATGCGGTTCGGCCCCGGATCGCCGTGGTCAGTTGCGGCCACGAAAACGTTTTTCGCGATCCCCATCCGGACGTTCTCCGCCGCTACGGGGAACGGAATATCCGTCTGTACAGGACGGACCGGGACGGGGCGGTCACGCTCCGGACGGACGGCCGGGAGGTTGACGTCGAAACCTGCAGAACCCGCGGCACGGCGGCTTTGCGGCGGCCGGAATCGCCGGAAGGTTAATCCCGGACCCCTCGAAGTTCCCAGTATTTTGTTGCCTTTCAGGGTCTTCTGTGTTATCCCACTACGCCTTGAAAGGGTTGTCCCATGGAAATGATTACCGCCGTCAGGGGTTTCAAAGATATCCTCCCGAAGGAAACGGGCCGGTGGCAGCGCATCGAATCGAAAGCCCGCGAAATTTTTTCCTTCTTCGGCTTCCGGGAGATCCGGGTGCCCATTCTGGAAAAAACGGACCTGTTCCGGCGGGGCATCGGGGAGGCCACCGACATCGTCGAAAAGGAGATGTACACCTTTCTGGACCGGGGCGAAGAGTATCTGACTCTGCGCCCGGAAGCGACGGCTTCGGTGATCCGTGCCTATCTGGAACACAGCCTCCATGCGGCGGAACCCGTCGCCAAGCTGTACACGATCGGTCCGATGTTCCGCCGCGAAAGGCCCCAGAAGGGACGCTTCCGCCAGTTCCACCAGATCGACGCCGAACTTCTCGGCCTCGACGATCCGAGGACGGACGCTGAAGTCATCCTGATGCTGATCCATTTTTTAAAGGCCGTCGGCATTCCGGATCCCGGGCTGGAAATCAACTCCCTTGGATGTGCGGGCTGTCGCCCCACATTCAGAAAGGCCGTCACGGATTTTTTACGGGGTCGGGAAACGCAGCTTTGCGAAGACTGCCGGCGACGCCTCGGGACCAATCCGTTGCGCGTTTTCGACTGCAAAAACGAAGACTGCGCCGCGATCATTGCCGGGGCGCCGCTGTTGCCGGATTACCTGTGCCGGGGATGCCGGGACCATTTTCAGAAAGTGCAGGACTCGCTGGGCGTCTTCGACCTGCCCTTCCGGATCAACCCCCGCATGGTGCGCGGCTTGGACTACTACGCGAGGACCGCATTCGAGGTGACCACCGATTATCTGGGCGCACAGAACGCCATTGTCGGAGGTGGGCGCTACGACGGGCTCATCCGGGAACTGGGCGGACCGGACATCCCCGGCATCGGCTTCGCGATCGGATTCGAGCGGCTGCTGGCCATGATCCCCGCGGAGCGTGAATCCGATACCGACGTTCCGGATCTCTTCATCGCCGCCTTGGGGGACGATGCCCAGCAGTTCGCTTTCCGGCTGTGCAACCGCCTGCGTATGGACGGCTTGCAGACGGAGATGGATTACCAGAGGAAAAGCCTGAAGAGCCAGATGAAGCGGGCAGACAAGTTCCGGTGCCGCCTCACCCTCATCCTGGGAGAACGGGAGTTGCGGGAGGGGAAAGCCGAATTGAGGGACATGATCCGGGGAACACAGGAAACCGTGGACCTGGATGGAATAGAAGAAACCATACGGAAAACTGCAAGAGCGAGGTAGAAAGCAAGGTGTCATCGTTTATCACGGTCAAGAAAAGGACCCACTACTGCGGGTCGCTCCGGTCGGCGGACGCCGGGAAAAAGGTTGTCCTGATGGGATGGGTGCAGCGACGGAGGGACCACGGCGGTGTGATTTTCGTCGATCTGAGGGACCGCGAGGGGCTGGTTCAGGTCGTATTCAATCCGGAAGTGAGCATGACGTCACATCAGGAAGCGCACGGAATCCGAAGCGAATATGTGCTGGCCGTTCAGGGAACGGTCCGGAAAAGGCCGGAAGGCATGGAAAATCGAGATCTTCCGACGGGTGACATCGAGGTCATGATCGACGAACTGGAGATCCTCAACGAGGCGAAGACGCCGCCTTTCGTTCTCGATGCCGGAGAGGAGATTTCCGAGAATGTCCGGTTGAAGTACCGTTATCTGGACCTGAGGCGTCCGGAAATACAGTCGAAAATCATCCTGCGCAGCCGGGCCGCGGCCGCCACGCGTCAGTACTTTCAGGATCAGGGCTTCATCGAGGTGGAGACCCCTTTCCTGACGAAGAGCACGCCGGAGGGCGCGCGGGACTACCTGGTTCCCAGCCGGGTCAATCCGGGCACATTCTACGCCCTGCCGCAGTCGCCGCAAATCTTCAAGCAGTTGCTCATGGTGTCGGGGTTCGACCGTTACTACCAGATCGTGAAGTGCTTTCGGGACGAGGACCTGCGGGCGGACCGCCAGCCGGAATTCACACAGATCGACCTGGAGATGTCTTTCATCGACGAAAACGACATCATCGGCGTCATGGAAGGGTTCATGGCTCATCTCTTCCGATCCTCTCTCGGTATTTCTCTCGCAACCCCCTTCCCCCGGATCTCCTACCGGGACGCCGTCGGCCGCTACGGGAAGGACAACCCGGACACCCGCTTTCCCATGGAGCTTCGGGATCTGACGGTTATCCTGCAAAACGCTGAATTCAATCTCTTTCAGGAAGTCATCGCCGGCGGCGGGGTCATCAAGGCCATCAAGATTGAGGACGGCAAGCGCCTTTCCCGCAAGGATCTGGACGCGCTTCGGGACTACGCCGCGAATTACGGCGCGAAAGGGCTGGCCTGGGCCCGGGTGAACCCGGACGGATGGACGTCGCCGATCTTCAAGTTCCTGAAGAGCGGGGAGGTAGCGGCGATCAACCAAATCATGGATGCCCGGGAGGGAGATCTCATCGTCCTGGTCGCCGACAAGCCGGGGATCGTCCACGATGCACTGGGCAATCTCAGACTTCATGTGGCCCGGCTTCTCAAACTGATCGACCCGGCGGTATTCTCCTTCACCTGGGTGACCGAATTCCCGCTCCTGGAGTACAGCGAAACGGAAAAAAGATTCGTGTCCACGCATCATCCTTTCACCTCGCCGGTCATGGAGGATTTGCCCTTTCTGGAAACCGATCCGGGCAGGGTCCGGGCACGGGCCTATGACTTGGTGCTGAACGGGTCGGAAATCGGCGGCGGCAGCATCCGGATCCACTCCCAGCAGGTACAGGCCGAAATTTTCAAGACGCTCGGCCTGGACCCGGAAGAGGCGCGGGCAAAATTTGGTTTCCTGCTGGACGCCCTCGAATACGGGACGCCGCCCCACGGCGGGATTGCCTTCGGTTTCGACCGGCTGATCATGCTGATGACGGGAACGGAGTCCATTCGTGACGTCATTGCCTTTCCGAAGACGCAGAAAGCCACCTGCCTTCTGACGGAGGCGCCGTCCCGGGTGAGCATCGAGCAGCTCATGGAGCTTTCTCTGAAAATCGTCCAGTAGGCCGATGGAAAAGGATCCGTTTTTTCATTGACAAGACCGGTGGACCGTAATATTGAGTAAGAACGAAGCACTGCGGAAACCTTGAATTCCCGGAAACGGGCCATGTTCAAGGCGCGGATGAACGATCGGGGGATCTTCTCCCGATGCATCCGGGGCATAAGGATGATGAAAACCGAAAATTCTCTCCCAGCGGAAACCATTCGGAAAACCACAAACAGAGCGGGGGAGCGCGCGGCCTTCGTTCCGCCGGCGCGGGCAGTGCCACCCGTCAGTTGAAAGCGAACCAATATTCATCATGAAGGAGGGCACGGGGAATCGGCAGTGCCCTTTTTTAATTGCGATTAACTTTTGGAGAAAGAACGATGGCGAAATGGAATGCAAGCAGAAAAGTCCTGGATCATGAGCACAGCCGCTTCTGGCGGTACGATCTCAGGGACGTCGACCAGCCGAACCTACAGAAAGACGTCTTTCCCTTTGACGAGGTCAGCCGGATCGATTTCGACCACAGGCTCATTCCCATCAACCCGGCCGAGGAGCCGGTCATCACGGACACGACGTTTCGCGACGGCCAGCAGGCCCGCCCGCCCTACACGGTCAAGCAGATCGTCGATCTCTATGCGATGATGAGCAAGCTGGGCGGTCCCGAGGGGATCATTCGTCAGACGGAGTTCTTCCTCTACAGCCAGAAGGACCGGGATGCGGTGGCCCGCTGCCGGGCGCTCGGCATGAAATACCCTGAAATTACCGGCTGGATCCGGGCCAACAAGGAGGACGTCCGGCTGGTGAAAGAGGTGGGGCTTCAGGAGACCGGCATCCTGACATCGGTGTCGGACTATCACATCTTTCTGAAGCTCAACCAGACCCGGCGCCAGGCGATGGAGGACTACCTCGAGATCGTGCGCTCGATTTTGGATGCCGGCATCGTTCCGCGCTGCCATTTCGAGGACATCACCCGGGCCGACATCTTCGGGTTCTGCGTTCCCTTTGCCATTGAACTCATGAAGCTACGGAGCGAAAGCGGCATCGATATCAAGATCCGCCTTTGCGACACGATGGGGTACGGCGTGACCTACCCCGGCGCCTCTCTGCCTCGAAGCGTGGACAAGATGGTCCGGGCTTTCATCGAGGAGGCGGGCGTCCCCGGCTGCCTGCTCGAATGGCACGGCCACAACGACTTTCACAAGGCGCTCATCAACGCGACCACCGCCTGGCTCTACGGCTGCGGGTCGGCCAACGGAACCCTGCTGGGACTGGGCGAACGGACGGGCAACCCGCCGATCGAGGGTCTCATCCTGGAGTACATCGGCCTTAAAGGCGAAAACCGCGGCATCGACACCACCGCGATCACCGAAATCGCCCGGTACTTCGAGAAGGAGATCGGCTACCGGATCCCTCCGAACTACCCCTTCGTCGGGGCCGACTTCAACGTGACCCGGGCCGGCGTGCATGCCGACGGACTGATCAAGTGCGAGGAGATCTACAACATCTTCGACACGACCCGGATCCTGAACCGCCCGATCGTCCCGATGGTCACGGATAAGTCCGGTAAGTCCGGGATCGCGTTCTGGATCAACGGCCACCTGGGCCTGAAGGGTGAAAACGCGGTCGACAAACGGCATCCGGGAATTTCCAAGATCCACAAGTGGATCACCGAGGAATACGAGTCGGGGCGCGTGACGAGCATTTCGAACGAGGAACTGGAGAAGCGCGTGCGCAAATACCTGCCGGAGCTCTTCATGTCCGATCTGGAAAAGATCAAGCACAGGGCCGCCGAGGCGGCCGTGGCCGTCGTGAAGCAGGTGATCGAGCACCCGGTCATGAAGACGATGAAGCCGGAGCTGCAGGAGCCGATCATGCAGCAGTGCATCGAGGACAACCCGTCCGTGCAGTTCGCCTACGTCGTCGACATGAACGGCAAGAAGACGACGAAGAACATCACCAACATCGTGGACCGTGCGCGCTACGAGAATTACGGCGTCGGCACCGACCAGTCGGACCGGGAGTGGTTCATCAAGCCCCTCCAGACCGGCAAGATCCACGTCACCAATTTCTACATCTCGAAGATGACGGGCGCCCTCTGCATCACCGTGTCCGCGCCCATCGTGGACGACAAGGACGAGATGATCGGCATCTTCGGCGTGGACATCAAGTTCGAGGACTGGGTGAAGCGCGTGGAGGACATCGCCGAGGCGACGCAGATCGCGCTGCGGGCGGAATACGAGGCCAAAGAAAAGAGTGATCGCTGGCTCTAATATTCTTCGTCAACCAGCCATTGTTCGTAGGGAAGGTCCCGGGAACGCGATGAAGACGGGCGGAGTTCGCGAATGAAGCGCGAGGGGCCGAGCGGCAGGCTGCCCATGCCCCGCGCGTAGTCCGTGACGGGATAGCACAGGTAGAGCTGGTCCTTGGCCCGTGTCGTCGCGACGTAGAAGAGGCGCCTCTCCTCCTCCTCCCCGCCGGGCTCCTTCAGGGCGCGGTTCAGCGGGATCATCCCTTCCGCGCACCAGATCAGGAACACGGCCGACCATTCCAGCCCCTTGGCCTGGTGGATCGTGCTCAGGACGACCCGGTCTTCCGATATCCGTTCCCGATCGGCCTCCCCCTCTTCCGCCATGTTGGTCAGCAGGGCCAACTGGCTCAGAAAGTCCGAAAGCGAGTCGTAATTTTCCGCGAAGAGGATGAACTGCTCCAGGTCCTCGAGCCGCGAGGCGCTGTCCGTGAAGCGCTCCCGGATCGAGTCCCGGCATCCGCTCTCCAGGATCCGCTCCACGAGCCCGGCCGGGTTCCGCTCCCAGGAGCTTTCCAGAATCCGCCGGAAGACCGCCTGGCATTGCTGCAGGCCCGGCGAGGCGGTCCGAGAGGCCGACTTCAGGAATGCATCGCCCAGGACGGCGGCCAGCGGGTCTTTCTGTCTGCCGAGAAAGGTCCAGATTTTCTCCGAGCTCACCTTTCCGACCTTCGGAAAGAGGCCGAGCACGCGCTTCCAGGCCAGCTCGTCATGGGGGTTCAGGATGATCCGCATGTAGGAGGTCACGTCCTTGACGTGCGCCTGCTCGAAGAAGCGGATTCCGGACCGGATCTCGAAGGGGATTCCCCGCCGGGTCATCTCCATCTGAAGCTCCATGGAGTGGTAGTGGGCCCGGTAAAGGACGGCCGTTTCCTGCAGGGAAACCCCTTCCCGCAGCAGTTCGAGGATCCGCTGGCAGACGAAGTCGGCCTGCTGAAGGACGTTCCTCGCCGGGGCCAGGACCGGCCGGATGCCGCCGCTTCGGACCGCCCTCAGCCTCTTTTCGAACTGGTTCTCGTTGTTGACGATGCTCAGGTTGGCCAGGTGAAGGATCTCCGGAGTGCTCCGGTAATTCGTCTCCAGCTTGAAGATCCGGCAATCCGGGTACTTCTCCGGGAACTTCATGATGTTGGCGAAATGCGCGCCCCGGAAGGAGTAGATGCTCTGCGAGTCGTCTCCCACCACCATGAGATTCTTGTGATGGGAGGCCAGCAGGTCCATCATGTCCGCCTGCACGATGTTCGTGTCCTGGTACTCGTCGACCAGGATGTGCGTGAAGCGCCGCGAATAGAATTCGAGGACCTGCCCGTGGCCGGCGAGAAGCTTCCTGCAGTTGAACAGCAGGTCGTCGAAATCCATGACATTCAGGTCTTTTTTCCTTCGAATGTAGCGCGCGATGACGTCCTGAATCTCTGCCACGCGGTGGTAGAAAAAAGGGTAGCGCCCGAAGATGATCTCCTCCGGTGTCGATTCCGTGTTCACCGAGAGAGAGAGAATGTCCCGAAGGATGTCCCCCTTGGGGAATCGGTCGGCCTTGGGGTCGATCCGCGCATCGGAGATGCAGGTGTTCATGAGCTGGCGGGCGTCTTCCGAGTCCATGATCGTGAAGTTGCGCTCGTAGCCCAGCAGGCGGCTGTTCGCGCGGAGAATGAGGTGGGCGATGTGGTGGAACGTCCCCCCCCAGAGTCGGCTGGTGTCCCGATCCACGAGCTGGTTGACCCGGCCCAGCATCGCGCGGGCGGCCTTGTTGGTGAAGGTGGCCAGCAGGATCTCCTCCGGTTGCGCACCACCCTCGATCAGGCGGGCGACCCGGTAGGTCAGCGTCCTCGTCTTGCCGCTTCCCGCGCCGGCAATGACCAACAGGGGTCCGCCTTCCTCCATGACTACCCGGCGCTGCTCCTCGTTGAGTTCACTCTCGTAATCGATCATCCTGGCTCCGGCGACGATTCTTTCCAGGGCTGCGGGCGGGGGCTATTTCATGGCGGACAGCGCCTTGCCGATCTCGGCGACCGTGTCCCGGCTGCTCAGCGAAAGGAAACTTTTCAGGTTGCCTTCTGCCTTGTAGAAACCGATCAGCGGCTCGGTCTTGAGCCTGTAGGTGTCGAGGCGGTTCATGATGGCGGCCTCCGTCTCGTCGTCCCGCTGGACGACCTTCGTCCCGCACTTCCGGCACTTGCCGTCGGCCGTCGGCGGGTTGCTCTTGACATTGTAGATCTCCTGGCAGTCCGGGTTGGCGCAGGTCCGCCGCGTGGTGAGGCGGTCCAGGATCACGTCCGTCGGCACCTCGAGATTGACGACGAAATCGAGATCGATCTTCAAGAATTCCAGCAGACGTTTCAGGGCTTCCGCCTGGGGAATCGTCCGCGGGAATCCATCGAGGATGAATCCTTTTGCGCAGTCGGGCTGCTGAAGGCGAACCTCCATCATTTTCATAACCAGCGAATCGGGCACCAGATCGCCGCGGTCCATATAGGCCTTTGCCTTCTTTCCCAGCTCGGTACCCTCCTTCACGGCCGCCCGCAGGATGTCGCCGGTGGAAATCTGGACCGACCCGTCCATTTCCGTGAGCAGTTTGGCCACCGTTCCCTTCCCCGCGCCGGGCGCACCCAAAAGGATGATCTTCATAACCATGTACCTCCCCTGTCTTGAATTCTGTATCCGGGCATTCCTGAAGCGGTATCAGGACTGCAAGGTGCGGCAATATAGGTGAATTCCGCACAGCGGTCAAGGAAATCCGACGGAAGCCAGCCGGCTTTCCCGCTTGACAGGGCAATCCGAATGTACCTATATATCAGAACATGTCGAATGCACTGCGCTGCGGATCTTGAAGGGGGAATTGCCGCAATGAAAGAGATGCGCTTCGGGCCCGTCCGGTTCATCCCGGGCGAGAACAAGGGAAGATACCCGTTCTGCCACTCCGTCTACATCGAGGGCGAAGGGATCCTGATCGATCCGTCTTCGGACCGGCAGCGGCTGGAACGTCTTCGCGCCGAGGAGGGCGTGAAAACCGTCTGGCTGAGCCACTGGCACGAGGACCACTTCATGCACCTGGACCTATTCGATGACCTCCCCCTCTGGATTTCCCGGGAAGACGCCCCGCCCCTTTCCGACCTCGATGTGTTCCTGGACTGGTACGGCCTTGACCACGAGGAGCACCGGCAGTTTTGGAAACAGACGATGCTGGAACAGTTCCATTTCCGGCCGCGCAGCCCTCAAGGCTTTTTCGGGGACGGCGATGTCATCCGCCTGGGTTCGCTGACCGTCGATGTAATCGCGACGCCTGGCCACACGCCGGGCCATGTGGCCTTCTTCTTTCGGGAGCCCCGGGTGCTCTTTCTGGGCGACTACGACCTCACCCGCTTCGGGCCCTGGTACGGCGATCTCTATTCCAGCATCGAGGACACCATCGCCTCCATCGCGCGCCTGAAGAAAATTCCCGCCGGGACGCGGCTGGCCGGGCACGAGACGGGCGTTTTCGAAAGCCCCCCGGGACCGCTCTGGGACCAATACGAAGGTGTGATTTACGAGAGGGAAGGCAAACTGCTCGATGCGATGGAGCATCCGCACAGCCTGGATGAAATCGCCGGCCGGTGGCTGATCTACGGCCGCCCGAGGGAGCCCCTGGCCTTCTACGAATTCGGCGAACGGGCCCTGGTGAAAAAGCATTTGGGCAACCTGCAGCGGAGAGGGTTGGTGCGTTTCGAAGGCGGCCGCTACGTGAAAAGCCGGGACGAGCTTTCCAGATTCCTGCAGGCGCACACCTGCGGCGGCGGCAGGGCCTGAGTCGCGCTTTCAGGCAAAGCCGATTTCCCGGCTGTAGCTGAACTGACGGCGCCAGTCGGCGTGGGGATGGGTTTTGCTGAAGGGTTCCTCGCCGACCCGCCTGAGCGACTCCTCGTCGACCAAGACGGGGTGATAGCCGCCGACAAATCCGGTGTCCGGGGCGATGACGGGGTTCTTCCCCGGCAGGCAGTCGCAGTCGGCGGTGACGTTGAGCATGGCGTTGACGAACACCGCCCTGCCCTTGATGCGCTGCCACACCGCCGCTGCCGTCTCCACAAGCTTTTCCTGAAAGATCCGGTTGTCCGTCTCCCAGATGATCTCCAGGGCCACTTCCGGGCAGAGGCCGATGCACTGGGCGCAGCCGATGCAGAGGTCGAGGTTGTAGGTCGGGTACTCGTCGCCTACGATTTCCGCCGCTCCGGTGGGGCAGATTTCGGCGCAGACGCCGCAGCGGGTGCATTTCCTGTTGTCGAGGATTGGGTGGACGTCGGCGTGCATCCGCTGTTTCTGCGCCCGCGAGGCGAAGCCCATGGAGAGGTTCTTGATGGCCCCTCCGAAGCCGGATGCGAGATGCCCCTTGAAGTGCGAAAAAATGAAGAAACCGTCCGCACGGTCGAACACGGCGGCAACCTGGGCGGTCTGGAAATGCGTGTAGCCGGCCGGTATGTCCACCACGTTGCGGCCGTCCATCCCGTCGGCAATGACCACGGGGCATCCCAGGCCGGCCTCGCTGTATCCATGCGCGGCTGCGGTCTTGAGGCTGTCCTCACCGGTGCGGCGGCTTCCGGAATAGAGGACCGTTGTGTCGAATACGAAGGGAATTGCACCCAGCGCCCGAAGCCACCGGATGATTTCCCTCGCGAAGACCGCCGGCAGGAAACTGCAGTTGCCCTTTTCGCCCCAGTGGAGTTTGACGCCCACCCGGTCGCCCTTCCCATAAGGCGGCTTCAGGCCGTCCAGAAGGGAACGGAGCGCCGAAATCGACTGACCCGAGAGGCCGCTGCTCTGTTGGTATCGTAAGTCCGTCATATTCAAAATCGTCTGCTCCGGGAATCAGGCTGGAAAAGGCATGTGGCCGCGAGACGCCTCAGTTCTCGCCACGGCCGATACCGTCTTGATGTCATTTGATCGTTCTCCTGAGGATGACATATGCGAACAACCCCAGAAAAACGATGAAGAGGACAAACAGAACCACCATCTGTTCGAAAAAAGGAAGCCCGCCATACCAGGCTTTCGCGCGTTCAGAATATTGGCTGTACCAGTCGCCCAGCCTGTCCATATACCGGCTGTAAAATTCGTTGAACTTGTCCATGGCAAACCTCCACGGAATTAATACGGCCCGTCGCCGTCACGATGCCGCTCGAGGCGGACATCACCAACAGCAACCGTGCCGGATGCGGGAAATGAAAGACGGAAACGGGTCCGCGTCCTCCAGATCTTCGTCGCTAAATTAAAGGAAATGGACCGCAATGTCAAGAAACCATGAAAGATCCTCTTGCAACGGGCTATGCCCGCATACGATTGTGAGGCAACGGAAACCGCACCCTGAAAAACCGGAGTTGCCCTTCCGGAACCATTTCATGCCGTCACGATTTCATTGACACTCGGGATGGGTTGTCCTATGTTCCATTTCAATGGGCAGGCATCAGCACACGGCCGGCCGCAATG
Source organism: uncultured Syntrophaceae bacterium (assembly GCA_964460245.1). Taxonomy (GTDB): domain Bacteria; phylum Desulfobacterota; class Syntrophia; order Syntrophales; family Fen-1087; genus JAXDBM01. The sequence continues at coordinate 44,456 of CAYWTL010000010.1, forward strand.
TCAACGCCGGCGATCGGGATGGAACAAATGCGATCCCGTCTTACGATGCAAGGAGGTTCGGTTCCGCCATGATGAAAAAAGGGAAGAAAATCCTGCCGGGCATTGCGGTCCTGCTCGGAATCATCCTGGTCGCAGGCGGGTGGTTCGTTTTTCAGTTCTATCTGGGCACTCGGGGCATGACCCCGGCCGAGACGGGCAAGATCGACGACACCGCGTTCAGTATCAGGGACTCCTTTGTGAATGCCTTCGTCTTTCGGGGGAAGACCGGGTATCTGATGGTCGATGCCGGAATGAACGAAACAACGGTGAAAGAAGGGCTCGCGAGGCTGAACATCCGGCCGGAGCAGATTTCGGCGCTGCTCCTGACCCACACCGACGGCGATCATATCGGCGCCACAGCCCTGCTGAAGAACGCGAAGGTCTACATGCACCGCGAAGAAGAGCAGATGGTCAACGGACAGAACGGGAAATTCTTTTTCATGCGGACGAAGTGGAAATACGGCCCCTACACGCTGATCGACGGCAATGAAACGCTGTCGCTGGACGGGCTGAAGATCCGGGTCGTTCACACGCCGGGCCACACCCCCGGCTCCTGCTGCTATCTCATCGACGGCCGCTACATGGCGACAGGCGACAACCTGGCCTACGGGAACGGCCGGTTCGAGCATTTTGTCGACTTCTTCAATATGGATACCCGCCGCCAGGAGGAATCGATCCGGACTCTGCCCGATCTGAAGTCGGTCCGGTACGTCCTGACCGCCCATCACGGGGTGATTCAAAACGGACATCCATGATTTTCAAGGCCATCGAATTCGCGGCCCGGGCGCATTCCGGAGACTACCGCAAGGGAACGAGGATCCCCTACATCATCCACCCGCTGAATGTCGCAAAGTTCCTCATCGAATCGGACTGCCCGGAGCACGTCGTCGCGGCGGGCATCCTCCATGACACTCTGGAAGATACCCGCGTCACCTTCGAGGAAATCCGGGACGCCTTCGGGAGCGAAGTCGCCGAGCTCGTCGGCTCGGTCTCGGAGCCGAACAAGTCGGACCACACCTGGGAAAACCGCAAGGCGCACACCCTCAAACGCCTCAAAACCGCTTCTTCCGAGACGATCATGATCGCTTTGGCCGACAAGATGGACAACATCACCGCCATTCGGGAAGACCGCGAACGCAGCGGCGAAAAAGTCTGGATGCGGTTCCGGCGCCCGAAGGAAATGCAGCAGTGGTACTACGGGGCGCTTGCGGAAATCTTCTCCGCAAGGCTGACCGACGGGAAAGCGGCGGCCCTCGTCAACGCCTACAAAACGGAAGTGGACCGGGTCTTCAGGTGAAGCCCCCGGAGGGGCCGGTGTCTCACATGGTCATAAAAATCATCTCCGGGGGTCAGACCGGCGCGGACCGGGCCGCCCTCGATTTTGCCATCCTGCACGGAATCCCCTACGGAGGGTGGGTGCCCCGGGGAAGGCGGACGGAGGACGGGACGCTCCCGGAAAAATACCTTCTCGATGAAATGCCCACGCCCGACTATGCAAAGCGAACCGAGCAGAATGTTCTCGATTCCGACGGCACCCTGATCGTTTCGCACGGATGTCTGAAGGGCGGATCGGCACTGACCGCATTCCTGGCAGAAAAGCTCGGCAGGCCGTGCATTCATGTTGATCTCGCCCGTATGCCCGTGACGGACGCCGCGGCGCGAGTTCGCGGATGGCTGCATGACCATCGCATTCTGGTGCTCAACGTCGCCGGACCGCGTGCCGGAACGGACCCGAAGATCTATCGGGCGGCCTTCAGCCTGCTGGAAACCATGGTTGCGGAATTCGAGACCAGTGAACCGATCGCCGTCCCCGGCGGGGCAACCGATTTACAATGTGAGCCAAACGGAGAACGGCCATGAAATATGAGAAGCTGCTTTCACCCATCACCGTCAACGGCATGAACCTGAGAAACCGGACCGTCATGCCTGCCATGGGCACCGGGTACGGAAACGCGGACAGCACCGTCAGCGACCGCCTTCTCGCCTACCTGGCCCGCCGGGCCGGGGGCGGCGTCGGCCTGATCATCTCCGAGGTCTGCGCCGTGCTGCCCAGGGGAAAGGGATTCGGGAACGAGATCGGCGCATGGAGCGACGACTTCATCCCGGGCCTGGCGAAACTGTCGGATGCCGTCCACCGTGCGGGGGCAAAGGTTGCCCTGCAGCTCCACCATGCCGGCCGGGAAACCTTCGAAATGGCAGCCGGAGGGATACCGGAGGCGCCGTCCGCGATCCCCAGCGCCGTCCTGAACCAGCCCTGCGAGGCGATGAGCACGGAGCGCATCGCTTCCGTGACCGACGCCTTTGCCCGGGCCGCCGTCCGTGCGAAAGAGGCGGGCTTCGATGCCGTCGAAATCCACGGCGCCCACGGGTATCTGCTGACGCAATTCCTCTCGCCCTACTCCAACCAGCGAACGGACGTCTATGGCGGTCCCGAGGAAAACCGGATGCGCTTCGTCCTGGAAGTCGTCGCTGCCGTGCGACGGGCGCTGGGTCCCGCTTTCCCCGTCCTGATCCGCGTTTCCGCCGACGAGATGATCCGTGGGGGCTACGACCTGGAATTCATGAAAAGGCTGACCCCACGCCTGGTTGCCGCGGGCGCAGACGCCATTCACGCCTCCGTCGGGGTTTATTCCACGCCCGGCAACTTGAGCGTCGCCTCCATGGACACGGAGCCGGGCTTCAACCTCTTCCGGGCCCGGGCGATCCGGTTCGCGGCGAACGTCCCGGTCATCGCCGTCGGCCGCATCACCGACCCGGAAATGGCCGAAAGCGCCATCGCCCAGGGAGATGCCGACCTGGTCAGCTTCGGCAGGCAGCTCCTGGCAGACCCGGATTTCGTGAACAAGATCCAGGCGGGCCGCCGGGATGATGTCCGCTGGTGTGTTGCCTGCAACCAGGGCTGCATCGAGCGGCTCATGTTCGAAATGAAATCCGCCACTTGCACCTTCAACCCCGAATGCGGCAGGGAATACCGGGGGGAACCGATCCGGGTGGCGCATACGAAGCGCCTGTGCGTGGTCGGCGCGGGTCCGGCGGGTCTGTCCGCGGCGCTCGCCGCGATGGCGCGCGGGTTTGACGTGCAGGTTTTCGAGAAGGAAGACGCGCCGGGCGGCCAGCTTCGGTCGGCAATCCGGCCTCCCCACAAGGAAATTTTCCGGACCTGGATGGACTGGGCGCTGCGGTGCCTTTGCGGGGGCAACGTGCGGATCCACTATCGCCTGAAGGTGACGGAAGAACTGCTGAAGGAGCTTCGGCCGGACGCCGTGATCCTGGCGGCGGGCGCCTCGCCTGCCACACCTGACATTCCCGGGATCGCGGCCCCCGGCGTTTTCGACGCCCGCGACGTCCTGACCGGGAAAACCGCCATCTCGGGCCCGGTCGTGATCCTGGGCGCTGGATACGTCGGCATGGAAACGGCCGATTTCCTCGTCGCCAGGGGCGTCCCGCCCACGATCCTGGAGATGCAGCCTTTCCAGCCCGTGGGCAAGTTGAGCGCACACGGCTACTTTCTTCACAAGCGCATCCGGGAGGGTGGCGGCAGAATCGTTATCGGCGCCCCCGTTACCCGGATCGGTGAAGGTTTCGTGACATTCAGCCAGAACGGCGAAGAGAAGACGCTGCCTGCGGCCATGGTGATCACGGCGATGGGTGCCAGGCCGGACGATGCCCTCGAAGCCATCCTGAAGAAACTGGGCATTGAATACCGGACCGTCGGCGACGCCAAAAGTCCGAGACGGCTCCTGGAAGCCATCCACGAGGGAGATGAGGCGGTGCGGACCCTGTAAAGGGGAAAGAGGGAGGTGACGGGTCCGATTTCTTATACAGTGAAAAGAGAAGGTGGATGAAGTCGGGATGACACTTCAAAGTTGATGATAAAGGCTTGAAATCAGGTATCGGAAAGTTTTCAAAACAAAGGCAGCGCCATTTTTGGTTCTGCCTTTGTTTAACCTCATCGCCTATTGTTCATCCGGCAGAAATGACGACGTAATCATCCGGTCGGCAATGTCAACTTCCATCCCGTCATGGAACCCAGCGCTTCGGTTGTAGCGGGCGTTTGTCATTTGCATTCCCCGATCACGATGATGAGATGATATCATATCTGCTCTGCAACTCATCAATTCTCCCTGATAAAAAAACCGATAATCGCGACTGTCAAAACAGCCATCATCCCGCCGAAGATAAACGGTGCGGGAGGAATCCAGGCAAACAGAAAACCCGCTATGATGCTGGCAGGGAGAAGTCCTATGCCGACGATGGTGTTATAAAAGCCAAGCGCCGTACCTTTGGAGCCCGCCGGTGCCGTATCCGCAACATACGCCTTTTCCACACCCTCGGTCATGGCATAATAGACGCCGTACAGCGGCCAGAAAATCCAGAGCAGAAAACTGCCGGGAGTGCTGATGAACCCGAAGGCCATATACACGCCGGCATATAAAGAGTAACCACCCAGCAGAATCCGTTTTCTTCCGATCCTGTCGGACAGCACGCCGAAAGGGGTGGACAGCAGTGACGTCGTTAGGTTGAAGACCATGTACATCACAACGACGGAGGAAAGCGAATATCCCAAGTTGGCACTCCTGAGAAGCAGAAATTGATTGGAGGAGTTGCCCAGGGTAAAGATGAACTGGGCGAGAAAAAATATCCGCAGGTTTCCAGGATAATTTTTCAGATTGAAGCTCGGCCGCTGTTCATCCGGTTGCCGTCCCTCTCTACCTTTCTCCCGGACAAGGAACAAGCAGAACACACCGATAAATGCGGGTACCAGCGCAATGGCGAACAGGGGATAAAACGAGGACGGTTCCTGCATCCTGTCTGTATCGGGGAAGACGTACCGGAGTAGAAAAAACAGGATGACCGTGCCCAGCAGCGCTCCGGCAAAGTCCATGCCCCTTTGAAATCCGAAAGCCCTGCCCTGCTGACGTAATGGGGTTGATTCGGAAATCAGGGCATCGCGGGGTGCCGTCCTTATCCCCTTGCCTGCCTTGTCCAGAAAACGGGCGGCGAGTATCGTGTACCACAGAGGCATGAACAGCAGAAGCCTTGAAAGCGCCGATATGGAGTAGCCCAGAATGGTCGGAAACTTGCGGCTTTGCCTTTTGTCGGACCAGTATCCGGAAAAGACTTTCAGCAGGCTGGCCGTGGACTCCGCTATGCCTTCAATGATTCCCAGCACCGGCCCCAGCATGGCTGCCTGGCCCCTCATGACGGCACTGATGAACCCCTGAAGCAGCGGATAGACCATCTCAGATGAAACATCGGTAAAGAACGATGTAAAACCCGTTATGACGACATTACGGTCAAGAGACCCTTTCAGATGCTTCGTCACACCACGCTCAATCCTTTCCGGACCATGAATCTCAGTCGGCTGCCTTCCATTGCCCCTTTCTTGGCAAATGGGGCCCGATGTTTTTCCGGGAACATCATCGCAGCTGTTTCGCTACGCACTGCCGCCCTTTCTATTTGTCTGAACGACTTTCCAAATCTCCTTCACGTTCATGTTCTCAGTAGAAAACATGAAGCCATCCCATGCCCATTATCTCATGTTTACAGAAGGCTGCAACACCAATCGAAAAGTTTAGCATATTCGAGATGCCGTACATGATACGGTTGGCGCTCGCTTCGTTGGTGAAAAAGTTGTTCATGGGCCGGGTTCTGCGCCGCACCTAGCGGAAGGCCCTCTCCAGGATATTGGTCGTCCGAATGGACTTCCACAGCTCTTTTTCAAAATCGAAATAGTGCAGGCACCTGAAGAGATCCTTCTTCAGGCAGCGCAGGGCCCGCTCTTCCTCGCTCCGCCATTTGCCTTCCCAGTCCCGGAAACGCCGCAGGGCTTCCCTGCGGTTTTCAGAGGCAAAGATCGGTTTGGCTTCCTTCAGACAATGGGGACGGTTCGCCTTCCGGATCTTGACGGCCACGTTGCGCATCTTGTGGGCGATGCAACGCTCAACGACGACAAGGTGGAACTCACCGTCTGGGTGCTGACCTCCTCGCCGTAAATCTCCCCGGCAATCCCCTTGAGCTTCAGGGTGCTCACCCCGTTGAGGAACAAGCGGCCCAAGGCGGCATCCACATCCCGGCGGCGCTGCACATAGCGGTCAAAGACGCTGAATTGCTTGCCTCCCTGCTCGGCCCGGGGAACCCGGATCTCGTCGATGACACCGTAGCGGGTCAACAGGTTGCGCGCATAATGACCGTTGCGATAAGCCTTGCGCCCCGAAGTGCGCTCATAACGGCTGGCCCCAAGTTTTACCGTGAGCTCCTCATTCAACAGGTTTTCAATGAACGACTTGATGAAACCCTTGACCCCCGAGGCTATTTTGTCCCAGATGATCTCTTGCAGATTCTCAACCACTTCAAGTACAATGCGGTCTTGTGGAAGCCTTCGGGCTTTCATAGGGTGTTACCTCCTTTTCTTTGTCTTCGCAGACTGAAAGGATTAACACCCTTTTTTAATTTTCCGCAAAATCTTTTACACCACCCACATTACCGAGAGAGAGTCGCTAAAGAAGTGCTTCTCTTCAGTTGGTTATCACTTCAATTTACTTCTTGACTTTTGAAAAAAATAGGGACAAAAAAAAATAAAATGATCAGGCATCGTCAATCAGGTTAACAACCGATCCGGCCCCTTTTTCAAGGGTGATGCCATGAAGAGCTTGTTAAAACCCCGTAACTCGGAAGAGTGCGGGGTTTTGTGTTCTATGCAGTGTAAAACGTATGACTGCTCGGTTAAGGTCCGACCGTGGGGGTTCGGTAGTTCGCCCACGGAGCTGGAGGGAGGTGTAAGGGGTAACCTGAAGCATTAAGTTTCCTGACAAAGGCTCCGTAAGGGAGCTGAGCAAACCTGCGGGGCGCAGCGTGAACGAATCCGGATGTAGCCTCGAAACACAAAGTCGATGCTCTTCAGGAGGGCAACGGGTAGATATAAGGAAACGAAGTTTTACCAGGGTTGGCAAGGGAGTCGGATTTACCCATAGTACCGCTGGTATCCCAAGGACAGCATAACCTTGGGAGAGGGAAGGCGGCGTTGAGCGGTATCTCGAAGAGATCGCTGGAGAACTGAAAAGGTACAGGAGAGAATGGGGGCAAGATTGGTGAGATATGCCGATGACTGTGTGATCCCATGCAGAGGCAATACCGATCGGATACTGAAGGGGA